>DATJEJ010000104.1:0-15363 GCA_035496795.1 Candidatus Omnitrophota bacterium | reverse complement strand
CGTGCTGCGGAACCAGACCGGACTCGCCTCCGACGCACCCCTGATCTTCCGCCACCGGGCCGGCTCGTGGGATCTCCTCGAGCGGGCCCGCGTGGCCGGCATCCTCAACCTCACCCCCGACAGCTTCTACGACGGCGGACGCTGGCTCGACCCGGCGCGGGCCCTCGCGCGCGCCCAGGCCATGGCGGCCGAGGGCGCCGACGCGATCGACGTCGGCGCGCAGTCGACCCGCCCCGGCGGCGGCCCTCCCCTCGGCGCCGAAGAAGAATGGGCGCGGCTTCGCCCGGTGCTCCCGGGGGTGGTCCGTCTGGGTCTTCCCGTATCGGTGGACACCTGGAGCGCCGAGGTGGCGCGCCGGGCCCTGGACGAGGGGGTCGCGATCGTGAACGACGTGACCGGGCTCACGGCTCAGCCGGAGCTGGCCGCCGTCGTCGCCTCTTCGGGCGCCGGGCTCGTGCTGATGCACGCCCTGGGGGCCCCCGACCGCATGCACGAGCCGGTCGACTACGAGGACGAGGTCCTGGACGTGCGACGCTTCCTGGAGCGCCAGATGAAAGTCGCCACGTCGGCCGGAATCGCGGAGGAGCGGATCGCGCTGGACCCCGGCATCGGCTTCTCCAAGCGCGCGCCGCAGAGCCTGCGCGTGCTCCAGGGACTTCGGAGCTTGACCTCGCTCGGGCGGCCCCTGTACATCGGAGTATCGCGAAAGTCGTTTCTGGGCCGCGTCACCGCCCGCTCCATTCCCGTTGAGGACCGGCTGGCCGCGGGGCTGGGCGCCACGGTGGCGGCGCTCGCCCTCGGGGCGCGCATCGTCCGCACCCATGACGTGCGGGAGACGGTGGACGCGATCCGTACCGCCGAGGCGATTCTCAATCCCGCGGCGCGCCTGGCGGAGGATGCTCCCGCCGGAGGCGCGCCGGTCCAGGCCCAAGCCCGATCATGATCGATCTCAAACCCCAGTTCCTGGTCGACGCGCTCGACGTCCTGATCGTGGCGTTCCTCTTCTACCGCCTCTTCATCATGATCAAGGGGACGCGCGCCTCGCAGATGTTCGTGGGGCTCATCATCATCGTCTTCGCCTCGATCGTGGCGCAGTGGTTCCGCCTGAACGCGCTCAACTGGATCATCGGCAGCCTGAAGACGGTGTGGGTGATCCTCTTCGTGATCCTCTTCCAACCCGAGCTGCGCGCGCTCCTCACCCACATCGGCCAGAACCGCCTGGTCCGCGCGCTCATCCGCGTCGAGGAGTACGGCGTGGTGGCCGAGACGATCAAGGCCGTGGAGGAGATGGCGAAAGAGCGGCGGGGGGCGATCATCGTCTTCGAGAGGGACATGGGGCTGCGCGACTACGTGGAGACCGGCACCAAGATCGACGCCTCGGTGAGCGCCGAGCTTTTGGAAACCATCTTCACGCCGCATTCGCCGCTGCACGACGGGGCCGTCGTGATCCGGGGCGACGCCATCGTCGCCGCCAGCTGCATCCTTCCCTTGAGCCAGACGCGCGGGCTCTCGCCCCTTCTGGGCACGCGCCACCGCGCGGCCCTCGGCCTGGCCGAGGAGACCGACGCCGCGGTGATCGTGGTGAGCGAGGAGACGGGCGCGATCTCGATCGCGCACAAGGGCGAGCTCAAGTGGAACCTGGACGAGGGGCAGCTGCGCGGCGAGCTGGCGGCGATCTTCAACCCCCGCCCCGACGAGACCCCCGAGCCCGAGGAAGTCACGACGCAGGAAGCGTGAGGGTCACGCGCCGCGAACCTCCCGGCCCCGGCGGCCCGCGCTAGTAGTTCGTCCAGAGCCCCGGGGTCGCGAGCTCGATCAGATGGCCGTCGGGATCTCGGAAGTAGAGACTGGTACCGCCCCGCTCCCACTCCGTCTTCTCCACGATCGGAATCTTCTTCTCGCGCAACCGCGTCTCCCAGGCCTCCAGCGACTTGGCCGCGATCGCGAACGCGACGTGTAGCTCCCCCGATCCATCGTGCGGGATCTTGGCGAGCCCGGAGGACGCCCCTTTCTTGAAGAGCAGCAAAATTTGATGTCCCGGGACCGCAAGGGCGGTCAGGCGCGGCCCCGCGTACACCGCCCCGAATCCAAAGAGGTCGCCGTAGAACCGTGCCGAGCGTTCCGGATCCTCGACGTAGAGCGAGGTCTCGAGGATCCCCTGGACGGGCGGTGCGGAAGGTCCCGGGCGGGGAGCACGACGCGGGCTCACGACCGCGTCACCGACTCCGGCCGTAGCGCCGGTAGAACTCCGACGTCTTCGCCACGAGATCCTCGAAGGGGATGGCCAGCGTGCGCGCCGTGACGTTCACCGGCGTCCCCGCCTTCCGGTAGTTCGCCTCGTAGACCTTGCGACGCAGGGAGCCGCCCCGGTCGATGAACTTGCGCGGGTCTTCGACCACCACCGTGAGGAAGCGCTGGGGCCCCGACTTCGTGACGCGGATCTCGGTGATCTCGTCCCACCGCACGCGGCCGGCGCCGATCACGCTGGAGTTGTCGATCAGCCCCTCGGCGTCCAGGACCAGTCCCGGCGTGGGATCGAAGAGGCGTCGCGCCGCGAAGAGGCCCGAGAACGCGCAGAAGAGGATGCCGACCGCCGACAGCGCGCGCAGCGCCGGGCCGAGCGGGGCCGGCCCCGCCGTCCGCCCGAAGAGCAGGTAGGCGAAGCCGGCGATGCCCGCGAGCGAGATCGCGAAGAAGCGCGCGAGCGATCCCTTGGCGACGGGGATCACGAGCCGCTCGGACGCTCCGCCATTCGCCGACCTCTCCCCGGTTGGGCCGTCGCTCACGACGGCTTCTGGTCCTGCTCCCAGTGGAAGCGATGGAGCACGCGATGGAAGAACGGGGCGAGCACGAGGCCGGCCGCGATGAGGAAGATCAGGCCCGCGTACAGGGCGTAGATCCCGGCGAAGATCTTTCCCGCTTCGGTCTTCAGCGTGGCCACCGGGCCCTTACCGCCGAGGAGCATCGACGCGTTCAGGAACGCGTCCTCCCAGGAGAGTTTCTCGAACAGCATGTAGCCCGCCATCCCGCCGGCCAGCGAAAGGAGCACGAGCGGAAACGCGAGTCCCGCGCTGTGCAGGACCCGCAGGGCGAACTGCCGGCGGGAGATCGGTTTCTTGTGGCGAGGCTCGTACACGGGCGTTCCCCCTCGGTCCCGGCGCGCTACGCCGGCTTCATCGCGCTCCGGCCGCGACTGCCGACCCCGCGCGCATAGCCCCAAAGATAGGCCGCGTCGTAGACCACCTTGAGCGCCGGCACCAGGGTCAGCGCGGCTCCGAGCGGGAGGCGTCCCCTTGCGCGCCGCGCCTGGCTCAGCGCGAACAGGACCGCGCCGGCGGCGAGCGCCCACCACGCGGGACGGAACCACGCGCCGGCCACGAGGAGCGCGAGCGCGAGTCCGTACTTGGCCGCGATCCTACCGTAGAAGGATCCCTGCACGCCGGACTCCCCGTCGCCGTAGCCGAAGCGCCGGTGCTGGCGCCAGAAGCTCCGGAGATCCCCCCGCGGCCGCCAGCGCACCACGGCGTCGGGGGCGAACGCGAAGCGGCAGCCGGCGCGTTTCAGGGAGAGGGCGAACGGGGTGTCCTCGTTGTGGTCCCAGCGCTCGTCGAAGCCGTGAACGCGCTCCCACGCGGCGCGGCGGAAGGCCACGGAGCGGGTGGAGGGGAGGAAGCGCTCCCGGTCCACTTCCTCGAGATGAGGCGCCGAGACCACGCCGGCGGCGCGCTCGAACCCGGTCTCTCCTGCGGAGCGGTAGAAGCCGGCGACCACGTCGACGCCGGCATCGGCGAAGGGCTCGGTGATCCGCTCCAGCCAGTCGGGCTCCACCTGCACCCCCGCGTCGGTGCACGCGATGATCGACGCCTTGGCGGCGCGGACCGCGGCGTTCCGCCCGACCGAGCGGTTTCCCGGCGCCACCAGGAAGCGTACGCGGGGATCCGATGCCCCGCGCGCCCGGAGGCGCTCCAGCGTCCGGTCGGTCGAGCCGCCGTCGGCGACGACGATCTCGTCGGGAGCGCGCGATCCGCCCAGAAGCGAATCGAGGAGCGCGTCGATCGACGCCTCCTCGTTCCGCACCGTGACGATCAGGGCGACGGGCTCTGGGACCAACCCTACCAGCCGCCGGGGCGCGTCTCCGCGATGGCGTACGGCGCCTTCTCCCAGTCTCCGCGCTGGAAGTAGCGCGTCCCGACCCGCAGGAGATCGCCCGGAGTCACCGCGTCCATCTTGGAGGGGAGCGCCAGGAGGGCGTCGGGCGGAAGCCCGAAGAGGTCGGCGCGGGCCCACTGGAAGGCGCGGGACGTATTCGTGGTGAACGTCGCGTAGAAGGTCCCGATGGCGTGCGTCTTCGCGTTCCGGAGGTCCTGATCCAGATCCGGACCGATCAGCTCCATCCCGGCGACCTTCTTGAACTGCCGGAAGAGCAGCTTGACCATCGCCTCTTCCTGGATCGGCCCACCGATGGTGAGCGAGGCGATGATCGGCGACTCGTCGATGGCCTGCGCCACGATCGAGTTCGCGCTCTGGGCCGTGGGCTCGGCCATGACGTACTTCTGAAACCAGCCGTACGGTCCCGAGAGGAGCGAGTTCACGACGTAGAAGACCGGCATCTCCGGGCTGTCCGCGGGCGGGCCGTTGAAAGCGAGCTGAATGGTCGTCATCGAGCCCGCGCCCAGCTCCCACTTCTCGCGGAAGCCGGGGAACGGCAGGTCGACCGGCGGCTCGCCGGGTTTGAAGGGACCCGCGCTCACGTCGCGGAACGCCTCCTCCACCGCGGGCCCGACCTCGGACGGGTTCACGTCGCCGAAGACGGCGACGTACAGGTTCGGCTTCACGACGAACTTCTTGTAATAGCCCTCGATCGCCGAGGTCGGAAGCGAGATGAGGTTCACCTTGTTCCCCACCCCGGGGAGCCGGTACCCGCTCACGGCGTACTTCGTCGCGAAGATGAGACGCTGCCGCTGCGCCGCGTCGTCGTCCAGCCACTTGTCGAGCGCCGTGAGGAGCAGGATCCTCGTGGCGTCCACCGTGACCGAGTCCAGGTCCGGGTGGGACATCATCGCGCCGATCCGGTTCAGCGCTTCCTTCCAGTCGGACGCGGGCACCGCGAGCGAGACCCCCCACATGTCGCGATCCTGGTAGGGCGTGAACGATCCCAGGAGCGAGAGCGACTGCCGGTAGGCCAGGCCGTTCCGCTTGGGGTCGTTCGAATTGAGCAGCGTCTCGCGGACCAGCGACGTGATCCCGTTGTTCTTGTCGTTCTCCCAGCGCACGCCGCCGTTCAGGTAGACGGCCACCGTCACGCCCGGGGCGCTGTGATCCGGTCCGGTCAGGAGCCGGATCCCGCCCGCGAGCCTGGCACGCTCGACGCGGCCGCGCCCGGCATCGAAGGGCGTCGAAGCGATCGACGCGAGCGGCCCGTCGATGCGCGCGCGGCGCGCCTCGTCGGTGCTCGCGGTCGCGAGCGGGCCGCTCCGGTACGTGCCCTGGTACAGCGAGAGCTTCTCCTGGAACCGCTTCCCGAAGTCTTTCGCGGTGCCCAGGCTGTCGGCGGTGCGCGACGGCATCATCTCGACGACCGCGCCGTTCTTCCAGTCGAGGTACTTGCGCGCGACGCCGGAAAGATCCTCGGGGCGCACCGCGCTCACCCGCTGCGCGTACACCTCGTCGGCGCCGGGGTGCCCCTGGTAATAGGCGAGAGCGGTGGCGCGTCCCAGTCCCCAGAGCTCCGAGCGCGACATCAGCTCGCGCGCGAGGACGGAATGGATGGCGGCCTGGCACTCCTCGGCGGTGACCGGCTGCGAGCGGACCTTCTCGATCTCCTGAGCCAGGATCCCCTCCGCATCGGGCATCCGCCCCGGATCCGCCGAGAGGACCAGAGCCACGAACCCCGGATCGGGGCCGAACGAGCGCTGGGCCGCGGCCGCTCCGAAGTCGTTTCCGCCCTCGCGCAACCGGCGCTCCAGCCGCGAGCCGGGCGCGTCGACCAGGACCGCGAGCAGGACGTCGAGCGCGGTGGCGTCGGCGGTGCCCCAGAGCGGCCCGCGGAACCCGGCGGCCACCACGGAGCCGTCGGCGTCGGGCGGGTTAGGAATGGAACGAACGATCGGGTCCTTCAGCTCCCGGGGCGCCTGCACGCGCGGGTGGGGGCGCGACTTGCCGGCAGGCACCTCCTTGAAGGCCGCGGCGATCTGATCGGCCACCGCGTCGGCCTCGACGTCGCCGACCACGACCACCGTGATCCGGTCGGCGACGAAGTTCTCCTTGTAGTAGCGCTGGACGATGGGAAGCGTGAGCGCCGCCACCTCGAGCTCGGGGGCGTGGAGGGGCGTTCCCGGAGGCGTGTCGCCGTAGAGCGATTCCCGCAGCGCGTTCAGGCTGACGCCGCCGGCCGCGCTCAGGGCTCCGCGGGACTCGCCGCGCGCCTTGGCCACCGACTGCTCCAGCGTGTACTGGTTGAAGGAAGGATGCAGGACGGCGTCGCTCAGGATGTCGAGCGCCCGGTTCACGTACCGCGCGGGCACCGTCATGTTGTAGATGATGTTGGTGTATCCCGATTCGCTTCCCAGCGTGCCGCCGAAGGACTCCGCTTCCTTGCGGACCTCTCCGCGCTTCCGGGTGGAGGTCTCCTCGTACGGAAGGTACGAGAGCGTCGACGCGGCGCCCCGCTCGCTCCGGGTCTCGTCGCGGCTCCCCGCGTCGATCCAGACCTGGACCGTGGCGAGCGGACGCGACCGGTTCTCCCGGACGATGACCGTCATCTTGTTGGGAAGGGTGCGGACCAGGTTCGGTGCGGCGGCGACGGGACCGGCGGGTCCCAGTACGGCGGCCGCGGTCAGGGCGGCAACCGCGACGGTCAGGGCCATGGGAGCGAAGCGCATTCGGGTCGAATCCTCCGGCGAGATGGTATGGGATACCCCGAAAACTCTACTCCATCCGCACCGAAAAACGAACCCCGGCGGGATCGCCGCCGGGGTCCGGAAGCATCGTCAGGGTCGCGGCGGGGGCTTTCCCGCCTGCGTTCTAGTGCTGCACGCGGACCACGTTGGTGGCCTGCTTGCCTCGGTTCTGATCCTCCATCGGGTCGAACTCGACGACCTCTCCTTCGTTCAGCGTGCGGAAGCCGTCGGCGACGATCGCGGAATGATGGACGAAGAACTCTTCTCCCGAATCCTCCTGAATGAACCCGTAACCCTTGGACTCGCTGAACCATTTGACCGAGCCGCGGTGTCTCAAGATCGGGGCCCCTCCTTTCGGCGTGAAAACGATCGGGATGAGGGTATGTCGTGGGCGAAAGCTGGCTCGTCTAGACGTTCATGCCTCGCGTGGACCTGACGTTCTGAAAGCAGTCCCTGCAGTATACCGGCTTTCCCGGCGTGGGACGGAACGGAACCTGCGTCATCTGGCCGCACGACGAGCAGACGGCCTCGTGGAACTCCCGAGGAGCCGCGTTGGAGACGGGCGCGGCGGAAACCGGACCGCCGGAGGCGCGCTTCTTCTCGTCCCGGCAGCGGCGGCACCGCGTGGGCTCGTGCTGAAACCCGCGGTCCTTGTAGAAATTCTGCTCCCCAACCGTGAAGACGAACTCTTCACCACAGTCGCGACATTTGATTACCTTGTCCACGTCAGCCATGAAGCCTCCGAGACGCACTCACTTCTGGATGAAACAAAAACGCCCCCACCGGGTGAGTACCGTGGGGGCCTCCTGCGGGAACCGTGGGCTTTTGGCGTACGGAAGCATGACGGGAGTTGGGGAGATGACTGCATGGTCACTCGTAGCTGCCGATACTCCGCCGAGCACGGACCGACTGAGCCTTGCCAACTGTAACTATAGGGAGAGGCGCGACTTGTGTCAAGCCATTTGAGGCTCTTGCCAGCAGCCGGAACTCCGTATCGCTGCTTAATTTTCGCGTTTGCGCTGACCGCGGCTCTGATCGCCCCGGCAGGGCCGGGGGCGGCCGCCCCGGAATCCCCCCCGCGCCCCTTCGCGGACTCGCTCGTCGTGCTCCATTCGAACGACGTGCACTCCCATCTGCTCCCCTTCCACCGCAGCGAGGCGACGCTGGTCGGAGGAGCGGCCGCGCGCGCGGCCCTGATCGAGCGCGAGCGGGAGCGCGACCCGGATCTGCTCCTGCTGGACGCGGGCGACATCGTGCAGGGGACGCCCGCCTATAACCTGTTCCGCGGGGTCCCCGACACCCGAGCGATGTCCGCGATGCGGTACGACGCCGTCACCCTCGGCAACCACGACCTCGACGACGGCCCCGCGGCGTGGCTCGCGCTGCGCCCGCTCGCCGAGTATCCGGTCCTGAGCGCGAACGTGTTCGCCGCGGCGGACAGCAGCTGGGCGTCGGGGCTCGGCGACGCTCCTTCCGCCGAGGTCAGGCGCGGCGCGCGCTGGATCGGGGGCGCGCCCGTCTCCACCACGGCACCCTTGCGGTTCCTGGCCAAGCCCTACCTCATCCGCTCGTGGCACGGGAAGCGGATCGCGATCCTGGGCCTCACCACGGGAAGCCTCGTGAACATCGTGCGCATCAGCGCCAACCGGGGCGTCGCCGTCTCGGATCCGGTCGTTGCCGCGCGGTGGTTCGTGCCCATCCTTCGCCAGCAGGCGGACTACGTGATCGCCCTCACGCATCTCGGAGTCGACGCCGACCAGGACCTGGCGCGCCGCGTGCCCGGCATCGACCTCATCGTGGGGGGGCACAGCCACACACGCCTCGACGAACCGTTGTTCGCCGGGAACGCCACGGCCCCCGGCCTCGCGGGCGTGCCGATCGTTCAGGCCGGGGCGTGGGGCGACCGCGTCGGACGAAGCGTCCTCTACCTCGCGAACGGCCGCCCTTCCGGGTTCTCCTACGAGCTGTTGCGCGTGCGACCCCAGGATGGCGAGGACCCCGCGGTCGCGGCACTCCTCCGGCCGGTGGCCGACTCGGTGGCCGTGGCGATGGGGGCCACTGTGTACGAATCGATCGGGCGGGTGCCGACACCGCAGCGCGACGACGTGGAGACGGCGATCGGGAACTTCGCGGCCGAGGTCCTCCGCGAGGCCGCGGGCGCCGACGTCGGCATCATGAACACGGGCGGGATCCGCGCTCCGATTCCGCGCGGACCGGTCACCGTGGCGGACGTCTATTCCACGTTCCCCTTCGACAACACGATCGTCGTGGTGCCGATGCGAGGCGACCACCTCCGGAGGCTCCTGGATTTCGCGGCGCGGCGGATCGGCAAGAGCGACTTCGCCCAGGTGAGCGGCGTGCGGTTCGCGATTACCGGCGACTACGCCTCGGACATCCGGGTGAACGGCCGCCCGCTCGACGAGGACCGCATCTACCGGGTCGCCACGATCGACTTCCTCTACGAGGGAGGCGCCGGCTACACGCAGTTCCGGAAGGCGGGCCCCGCCGAGCCCACGGGGGTCTTCCAGAACGAGGCCGCGGTCTCCTTCCTGCGACGCCATCCCCAGTACCAGTTCCGCACCGACGGGCGCATCGCCTGGGAAGGCGCCGCGCGAGGACTGCGCTCCCTGCAGACACGCTGAAGACGCCGAGCGATACGCACCTGCCCGGACGCCCGCCGGAATCGAAACTTTCGGTTTGACAGCCCCGGAGGGGCGGGGCTACGGTCCCTCGCGTCCGGGCTCTTGGCGCGGCCCGGCAGGACAACGCTTTGAAATCCTGCATCAGTGTTGCCTCGCACTCGTCATCCGGCTTCAGCGTTGGCACGCGGCACGATTCAAAGCACGACCCGGTGCTCGAACGCTGAAGCGAAACCCGAAGGACGCACCGAAGACGACGAAGCTGGCCGACGGTCCGGAGCCGTCGCGGGATACGACTGTCCCCCGCGACGGCTCCGGGCGTATACGGCACAAGGGGCGCTCCGCGTCCCTCGGAGGGAGGTGAACGCTCGATGCGCAAGCGGGGAACGGTGAAGTGGTTCAACGAGGCCAAGGGATTCGGATTCATCCAGCAGGCCGGCGGCGAGGACGTCTTCGTCCACTACTCGGCGATCCAGGGTGAGGGCTTCAAAACGCTGTCCGAGGGACAGGTGGTGGAGTTCGAGATCGTGGAGGGGCCGAAGGGAAAGCAGGCCGCCAACGTGACTCCGGTCTGAGCCGGACGCTCCTCGTAACCTGACCGCCCCGACGCGGGTAGCGCCGGGGCGTGTTTTTATATGGCCGGCGGGTGTAGGATTCGCCGCTTATATATGCCCGAGCAACCCCACCAGGAAGAACCGGACCCGGGACACCAGATCCCCGCGCTGCCGCCCGAGCCTCCCGTCGGCTCGATCGTCGACCCGGCGCCCATCCGTTTCGCCAAGCGCCTCTTCGCGACCGTCATCGGACCGGCCCGCGCCTTTACCGATCCGGCGCTGTTCCACAAGATCTCGCTCGCCGCCTTCCTCGCCTGGGTCGGACTGGGCGCGGACGGCCTCTCGTCTTCGGCGTACGGACCCGAGGCGGCGTGGCTCGCCCTGGAGGGGAATGTCTTCCTGGCGATCCCGCTGGCGCTGCTCACCGCGTTCACCGTCTTCGTCATCGCGGCCAGCTACCAGAGAATCATCGAGCGCTTCCCCGCCGGCGGCGGCGGCTACGTGGTCGCGACCAAGCTGCTCGGGCCGGGGGCCGGGCTCGCGTCCGGGAGCGCCCTCCTCGTGGATTACGTGCTCACGGTCGCGATCTCGCTGGCGAGCTGCACCGATCAGCTCTTCAGCGTGCTCCCGACGCAGTACCAGTTCGTGAAGCTCCCCTTCACGTTCCTGCTCCTGGGCGTGCTCACCCTGCTGAACCTGCGCGGCGTCCGGGAGTCGGTGGCGGTGATCTCGCCGATCTTCCTCCTGTTCATCGTGGCCCACGCCGCGGGGCTCGTGACGGGAATCGTCGCCAGCGCGAAGCAGGTCCCGATCGAGTGGCACCACCTCCACGAGCAGTCCTCGGTGGCCGCCCAGCAGATCGGGTGGGTCGGGCTCCTCATGATCCTCTTCCGCGCCTTCACCCTGGGCGGCGGCACGTACACGGGGATCGAGGCCGTCTCGAACGGCGTGCCGATGCTGCGCGATCCCAAGGTCGAGACCGCGAAGATCACGATGCGCTACATGGCGGTCTCGCTCGCGCTGATCGCGGGCGGGATCCTGTTCGGCTACCTGCTCTACCAGGTGCGGCCGGTGCCGGGACGAACGCTCAACGCGGTTCTCTTCTCCGCCATATCGGGCCAGGTCTTCCCCCCGGGGAACAGCCTGGGCCATGCGCTGGTCGTGATCACGCTGATCTCCTCGGGCGCGCTCCTCTTCGTCGCGGCGCAGACCGGCTTCCTGGGGGGGCCGCGCGTCCTGGTCTACATGGCGTTCGACCGGTGGGTGCCGTCCCGGTTCTCCAGTCTCTCCGAGCGGCTCGTCACGTCGAACGGCGTTCTCTTCATGGCCATCTCGGCCGCGATCGTCCTGACCGCGACCCAGGGAGCGGTGCACCTCCTGGTCGTGCTCTATTCGATCAACGTCTTCCTGACCTTCTCGCTCGCGCAGCTCGGCATGTGCCGGGACGCCCTGAATCTCCGGCGCGAGGGGCAGTCGTGGAAGCGCGCGTTCTTCATCAGCTCGCTGGGCTTCGCCGTGACCGGGCTCCTCCTGATCGGCACCGTCTACTTCAAGTTCACGGACGGAGGCTGGGCCACGCTGCTCACCACGGCGATTCTCGCCATGGGGTGCATCCTGATCCGCCGCCACTACGTCCGGACGAACCAGAGCCTGCACCGGCTGGACCAGGCGCTCACGACCGTGCCGCTTCCCGCGAGCGAGCCGACGCAGGCTCCCCTCAAGAAGAACGCGAACACGGCGGTGCTCACCGTGACCTCGTTCGGCGGGCTGGGAATCCACACCCTCCTGAACCTGTTCCGGGTCTTCCCCGGGCAGTTCAAGCAGGTGATCTTCATCTCGGTCGGCGCCATCGACTCCGGCCAGTTCAAGGGCGCCGAAGAGATCGAGGCGCTTCGCGCCAGCACGGAAGCGGAGCTCCGGAAGTACGTGGAATTCGCGCGGAAGCTGGGGATTCCCGCCGAGAGCCGCCTGGCGCTGGGGACCGACATCGTGGACGAGCTGGAGCAGCTGTGCATCCAGGTTCAGGAGCAGTTCCCGCGCAGCGTCACGTTCGCCGGCCAGCTGGTATTCCAGAAGGAAGGGAGCATCGTCCGCTGGCTCCACAACCAGACCTGCGTCGCGCTCCAGCGCCGCCTGGCGTTCCACGGGCTGGCGATGGTGATCCTGCCGGTGCGCGTGTATTGATGTCCCGCGGCCGGAGGCCGCGGAAGCCGGCGTGAGCCGCTCCTGGAAGGAGCGCGCCGCGGCGGTTCGCCTCGAAGGGCACGCCCTGCTGCTCGCCGCGCGCGATCCGCGGACCCCGCGCCTGGCGAGGGCTCTCGTCTGGAGCCTCGCCGCCTATGCCCTGTCGCCGATCGATCTCATCCCCGACTTCATTCCGGTCCTGGGACATCTCGACGACGTGGTGATCGTGGGGGCCGGCCTGTGGATCGCGCGGCGCATGATTCCCGAGAACGTGCTGTCGGAATGCCGGGAGCGGGCACGGAGCAAGGAGGCGGACGGCAAGGCCCGGAACTGATCGCGGCGGGGCCCAGGCGTGATGGCTGGTGGAAGGTGGGACCGGACCCGCGCCGCGTATTGCCCCCGCGCGGACTCCCTCGGCGCAAGGCGGCAGGGCAAACCCTTCCCGCGAGTCTCCGTCCCTCGGCAGAGCCTCCCGGTTGCGGCGCGCGATCCCTAGCGACGCGAGCCGCTTCCCCAATCCAAGCCGCGATGCCGCCGTTCCGGCGGGTCGCGCCGTGCCGTCCGCGCAAGCAGGGGCGCGTAGGTGGCGACGGCGCGAGCGGGAGGACAGCAATCGACGGGCCAGCGGTCAGCGGGATGAAGCCGCGTGGTTAGCGGGGTAAACGAAGGCGGCGGGGTCCCGGCGTCGAGTCGAATGTCCGACGACGTCGGGCCCGCCGCTTCGGTGTCAACGGGGGGATACGGTTACTTGGCCGCTTCCTTGGCGTTCCGTGGATCGTCCGTGGGATTCAGGTACGTGATCGAGAACGGCCCCATGCCGTGGATCTGGACCGTGGCGCCCTTCTTGGTCCAGGCGAAGTGGTGCATGCCGGCGCCCAGGGACGTAAAGCCGCCCGAGCTCATGACGTCGCCCTTCGCCATGTCGAGGGCGTCGCCCATGCCGATCCCAAACTCGCCGGCGATCACGGTGACGTTCTCGTCGGTGGCGTGGAAGTGCGCCGGGATCTTGTAGCCCGCGGGGAACATCGCTCGAATCGTGAAGATGCCGGGCTCCATCGGGTTCCCGGCGAGAACGGTGAACTTGGCGCCGGCCGGAAGGCCCGGGGGACCGTCCATCCACTTGAGGCTCTTGGCGGCGTAGACGACGTGCTGGGCCGCGGCCGGCTGGGCCATCTGGCCGGAATTGTCCGGCTGGGCCGGGGTGGCGGCATCGTCGGCCAGGGCGGGGGCGGCCGCCATGGCGAGGGCGAGGACTCCCAATGCGAGCAGATGGCGCTTCATGGGGGAAAGCTCCTTCCGGGTTGTGGGGTGACGCGATCAGACTTCGCTGGAACGAGGACTGCGGGTTGCCGGGAATTCGTACGCGTGAAAGGATACGGTTGTGACCGAGCCGATCCAACTCCAAACCGAGCGCCTGCTCCTGATCGCCTCCACCCCGGCCATCGCCCGGGCCGAGGCGACCGATCGCGGCGAGCTGGCCCGCCTGCTGGGTGCCAGGATCCACGAGGCGTGGCCGCCCGGGGAGAACGATCAGGAGGGGCGCGACTATCTTTGCCGCCAGCTCGAGGAGCACCCGGAGGCGGTCGGCTTCCTGGGGTGGTCCTGGCTGGTGCGCCCGGACGCGGCCGCGCCGGAGCGGCGGCCGCTCCTGATCGGAGGGGGCGGCTTCAAGGGACCGCCCGACGCGGACGGCACGATCGAGATCGGCTACTCCATCGTCGAGGAGTACTACGGGAGAGGGCTGGCCACGGAGGCGGTGGGCGCCACCTTGGCGTGGGCCTTCGGCGACCCGCGCGTGCGCCGCGTGGTCGCCGAGACGCTGCCGGAGCTCCGCCCGTCGCAGCGGGTGCTGGAGAAGAGCGGCTTCGTGCGGACGGAAGAGCCCCCGGCCGGCCCCGGCTCGCTGCGCTATGAGCTGACGCGCGAGCGGTGGAGCGCGCGAAACCCCGCGTAGGCACCCCGCCGCTCTTGCCGTTTCCCGTCGCCCCCCGCGCTCCAGTCGCCGCCCGCGCTCCAGTCGCCGCGCCCTAGTAGGTCCCCACGTCCGGATCGAAGATCACCGGCGTCAGCTCCACCATCGCGACCACGTCGAGGAGGTTGTGATGGAACACCGGAAGCAGCCGGTGCGCCTCGCCCCGCTTCACATAGTCGTGATAGAGCCCGGGGATCTCCGATCCGCCCACGTCTCCCGCGCGCCTCCTCCGGAGCACGCGCCATTCGATCGTCTTCAGCTTGCAGTCGGGGAGGAGGTCCTTCCAGCGCCGGCGCGCCATCCAGAGCAGGTCCAGGTGGGGCATCGCGATCGGGGGCTCCAGCCGGTGATGGATGGCGCGGTCGCGAAGAAACGGCACGTCGAACGCCTTGCCGTTGAAGGTCACGAGAAAGTCGTGCTCGGCGGCCAGGCGCTTGAGCTCCACGAGCAGCGCCCGCTCCTCGGCGTAGTCGCGCGCGAAGAGCTGGCGAAGGATGAGGTTCCGCTCCCCCACCATGCACAGCCCGACCAGGAACACCGGCGCGGCCGAGAGGCCGCAGGTTTCGATGTCCAGGTAGAGCACGCGCCGGTATCCGAATCGGCGGAACAGCCCCTGCTCGGGAGGGTCGTGAAGGCCGGTCGCCTCGGCGAGATCGCGGGGCCGTCGCCGGCGGGCGCGCGCGCGTTCCGGAAGCGCGGGATAGGGGCAGTCGACGCCGGGAATCTCCACCCAGTGCGCCGCTCCGTTCCGCTCCGGTACGCACCCCGGATAGGCGCAGAGCTCCGCGAGCCGGCGCAGGAGCGGAACGGGACGCTCCCCCAAGTCGGTGTAGAGCCGCTCGTGGGCGAAGACGGTCCCCTGCCCGGTCTCGATCACGCCGCCGGGAAGGATCTCCTCGATCCCGGTCGCGACGAAATGCCGGCGCGGCTCGGGCGCGAAACGCTCCGGCGCGGCATGGCCGTTGGAGCCGCCATTGGAGAGCGCAGCTGGTACGTCCAGCGCGCCCTGCCGGAGCAGGCCTCCGATCCTGTCCCGGAGTGTCTTGGAGAGCATCTCGCGTGTCTTCCGGCGCGCGGCGCGGCGCGCGTCAGGCGCCGAGGAGGCGCCTGAGCAG
>DATJEJ010000103.1:0-5316 GCA_035496795.1 Candidatus Omnitrophota bacterium | reverse complement strand
ACGGCGTGCCGCTCGAGCTCTTCGTGAACAAGTTCGCCCACGTGCGGTTCGAGCCGCACGGCTTCACCAAGAACCCCGACATCCCGATCGCGAAATCGATCATCGACTATCTCTTCCGCTGGCTCGGGATCAAGTTCCTCGAGCACTCTCCGGCGACGGTGTCGCACGAGACGGCGCGCGAGGATCCCCTGGAGGCGCACGGCGTCCAGCCGGTCTCCGACAACCAGCTCTCGCTGATCAACGGGATCCACATGGGAGGAAAGGGACAGTTCGCCCCGCCGGTCGAGGACACGCCGTTCGTGTCGCAGACCGACGCCCCTCCCTGCACGGAGTGCGGCGCGATCATGGTGCGTCGGGGTGCGTGCTACTCCTGCCTGAACTGCGGCGCGACGAGCGGTTGTAGTTAAGCGTCGGCCACGAACCCAAGCCGGCGTCAGCCGTGAACCCGAGCTGGCGTCAGCCATAAGACCTGAGCCGGCGTCAGCCGGCGAAGGGAAGATGAAGAAAGGGCCCCAGGAGCGATCCCGGGGCCCTTTTCATTTACGCGACTTCACGCCATCGCACAGCAATGCAAACGGTCGTTAACCTCGTGTCAACGAGTTCACACGCGCTGGAGCGTGTGCGCGAGTTGACGTTCCGCAAACATCCGTTAACGGCGAGCTACATCGAGCTGGCCCGGGCATCCGGACCGCCGCCGCCCAATGGCTCCCCCGTCCTTGCATCCACCGCCGTGCGGCGCGGCACCGGCGTGCGCACCTGCGGCGGCAATGCGATCGCGCGCTCGCGGTGGTCGCGGAGCAGCGTGGCGCCGGCTGCCATCATCCAGAGCTGGAGCGGCAAGCCCACGCCCCAACGACCCAGCGGGCCGCGCATGGGGTTGATGGCGGCGCCGATCGTCGTGGCGTTCAGGAACTCGAAGGCGTAGAGGATCACGCCGAAGGTGGCGAACACCGCTCCGGCGAAGCCGAGCCACGAGGGCAGCACGCCGCGGGCGCCGGCCGCGAGCCCCTCGGCGATCACCGCCGTGAACAGGAGGATCCCCGCCAGCCAGAGCGCGCCCATTTTCCAGAACCAGTAGGTGTTGAAGAGCATCGTGGCCAGCCCCGGGTCCACGCCCATCAGGTTGACGATGAAGGGGTGCACGAAGAACTCGACGGAGAGAAACGCCGCCCAGAGCGAGCCGGCGATGAGCGCGCACACCATCCCCACCGAAGCCGGTCCGGTCGCGCCGCGAAAATGGAGCATGAATCCCAGCGCCACGAAGCCGATGGTCGCCAGCATGAAGCCGGCCGCCAGGGCCGCGTGCAGCCACATCCAGCCCGCGTTGTTCTGGCGCACCAGCACCTCGAGGATCCGGTTCGTCTCGTTGGCGGGGGGAAGCTCCGGGAAGAGCACGATCGAGATCGCGATGCAGAGCGCGCCCAGCGCGAAGGCGATGCCCGCGGTCAGTCCCGCGGAGCGGATCCGGTCTTCCATCACGTCGGCCATGGGGGTCTCCTTTCCCTGACGCGCCGCCGCGCGGCGCCTTCCCTAGATCGGCACGAACCGGCCCCCTCATGAGCCCCGGAGGGGGCTCCCCCCTGGCCGGCCGCCGACCCCGCGCCGGCCCTCATTCGACCGATTGTAGTCGCGGAACATGGCCCGACGGCACGTTTTGCTTGATCGGGACGGGCCGTAGGCGGCATCGTCTCCGCCGTGACTCCCCCCAAGTCCGCCTCCGAAGCGCGCCCGGCCGTGGTCCGCGGACCCCGCGAGCCGATGAGCCCCGTCCTGGTCGCCTTGATCCCCGCCCTCGCCGCGGTGGTCCTCTATCTTCCGGCGCTCCGCTACGGCTGGGTCTGGGACGACGGGACCCTCGCGGTATCGCACGCCACCCGGAGCGCCCTTTCTCAGGGATTCCATCCGGCCGTCGGGGTGCTCTACCGGCTCGAGTGGCTCGCGGGCATCGGGAACCCGTCCTTCTATCACCTCACGAGCGTCCTCCTGCACGCCGTGGCGACGTGGCTCTTCTATCTCCTGATCCGGGGAACGGGCGCGGGCGGCGCGATCGCGATGGGCGCATCGCTCCTTTTCGCCGCGCACCCGATCCACACCGAGGCCGTGGCCTACGTCACCGGACGCGCCGATCTCCTCGCCACGGCCTGCGCGCTGGGCGCGCTGGTCCTGGCGCGAAGCGCGCCGGTGTGCGCGCCGGACGGCTGCCGCTCGTGGCGGGTCTGGCCCGCGTACGCGCTGCTCGCGATCGCGGTCCTCTCCGACGAGGTCGCGCTGGTCACGCCGCTTCTGCTGATCGGGCTGGACCGCTGGGGGTCGCCGCGCGTCGCGGAGCGCGGGCGCCGGACGGTCTACTGGGGATTCACGGCCGTCGCCGTCGCGGGCCTGCTCGCCCGGATCGGCGCGCACGCGCTCCGGCTGAACGAGCCGCACGACCAGGTCGCGGCCGGCGCTGCACTCTGGGCGCCGCTGATCGCGGCGGGCGAGTATCTGCGCGCGCTGCTCGTCCCGTATCCGCTGAACGCCATGCGCTCGCTCACCACCGCCGACGCCGCCTCCTGGGCGCTTCGCCTCCAGGCGCTCGGCGCGCTGGCCCTGATCTCGCTCTTCGTGTGGCTCCGCCGCAAGGATCCGCTCGCCCGCGCCGGAGCGCTCCTGCTCTTCCTCCCGCTCCTCCCCGCGCTGCCGATCGGCCCCTTCCAGGGGACCTTCGTCGAGGAGCGCGCGGCCTACTTCGCCTCGGCGGGCTTCGCCTTCCTCGTGGCCTCGCTCGTCGCCTGGATCGCGGGGCGCTCCCGCGAGACGCGCATCGCGGCCGCGGCGGTGATGGCCGCGATCGTGCTGGGCGCGGGCGCCCTCACCATGAGCCGGCTGCCGGTCTGGTCGAGCAACGTGGCGCTGCTGGACGACGCCGTGCGGCACGACCCGCGCGATCCCGCCGCGCACGTCGCGCTGGCCGACCAGTACATCGCCGAGGGGAACTACCACGCGGCGCTCGCTTCGCTGGACCGCGCGATCGCCGTCGATTCGACCCGCGCCCTGGCCTGGCATCGCCGGACGCTCCTCCTCAATCGGATGGGCAAGCTGCCCGAGGCCGAGGCGTCGGGCCGTCACGCGGTGGCGATCCAGCCCTCCGAGGCGATCTTCTGGGCCAACCTGGGCGACATCCTCACGCGCGAGGGGAAGACCCACGACGCCAACGCCGCGAACGGCCGCGCGGTGGCCCTGGACCCGAGGAACCCGGATAACTGGTACAACTATGGCGTGTCGCTCGCCGCGTCGGACAGCCTTCCCCAGGCCATGCAGGCCTATCGCCGGGCGATCGCGCTCAACCCTGGCCACTTCCAGGCTGTCAATAACCTGGGGGCCGCCCTCGCCATCTCCGGCCGGATTCCGGAAGCGCGCGACGTGTACCTGAAAGCAGTCGAGCTCGAGCCCAGCTCCGTCCAGGCCCGCATGAACCTGGCGCTGGCCTACCTGCGCCTGGGCGACATCGCGGGGGCCTCGGCCCAGCGCGAAGCGGTCCAGAAGCTGGACCAGGCGGCGGCGATGCAGCTGGTCGAGATGATCAAGCAGGTGCAGAGCGGCAAGCGATGACCCCCGCCCTCGACACCCGCCTCTTCGATCCCACCCGGATCAACCTCCTCGTCGGACTCGGGATTTTCCTGCTCTTCCTGATCATCAACATCGCGCGCGCCCGCCGGGGCGCGGGCATGTTCATCCGGCCCCTGGCCGGGCTCAAGGCCGTGGAGGAGGCGATCGGGCGCGCGACGGAGATGGGGCGTCCCGTGCTCTACGTTCCCGGCCTCGGGGACATGAGCGAGGTGGGCACGCTCGCCTCGATCACCATCCTGAGCCGCGTCGCGCGGCGGACCGCCGAGATGGGATGCGACCTGGAGGTGCCGGGCTACGATCCCGTGGCCGCGACGATCATGGAGGGGGCGGTGCGCCAGGCCTACATCGAGGCCGGCCGCGGCGACGCCTTCCGTCCCGGCTCCGTGCACTACGTGAGCGCGCAGCAATTCGCCTACGTCGCCGCGGTGACCGGCTACATGCTCCGAGCCCGGCCCGCCACGAACATCTTCATGGGATCGTTCTACGCCGAGTCGCTCTTCCTGGCCGAGACCGGCAACCTGACCGGGGCGATCCAGATCGCCGGCACCGACCAGGTCACGCAGCTCCCCTTCTTCGTCTGCGCCTGCGACTACACGCTGCTCGGCGAGGAGCTGTACGCCGCCAGCGCCTATCTGGGCAAGGAGCCGATCCAGCTCGCGACGATCGCGGCGCAGGACTGGGCCAAGGCGCTGGCGGCGGCCACGGTCCTGGTGGCCTCCATCCTGATGGCGCTCGGGCATCCCGAAGTGGCGAAGCTCCTCCACACCCAGTGAGCGACTGAGCCCATGCGCTTCGGCCCGCTCGTCGTCACCTTCGTCACCGGCGCGCTCCTCGTCGCCTTCTTCTTCGTGCCGCATCACGCCGCCCAGGCGGCGCAGAGCGTCATGCTCGACTGGGCGAACGTGGTCTACGCCTTCGCGCTGGTGCTGGGCTCGGTCTCGCTCTGGACCGCGCATCAGAAGAAGTTGACGTCGCGCGCGCCGGGGTGGATCTACAGCGCGGTCACGCTGGCCTCGCTCGCGTTCGTCACCATCTGGGGCTGCGTCCAGGGCGTGGAGGAAGGCACCGCCGTGAACGCCTTCTACAACACGGTGAACGCGCCGCTCGCCTCCACGATGTTCGCGCTGCTCGCCTTCTTCATCGCCTCGGCCGCGTTCCGCGCGTTCCGCGCGCGCAACGCCGAAGCCACCCTGCTCCTCGTGACCGCGATCGTCATGATGATCGGGCGCGTGTCGATCGGCGAGTACCTGTGGCCCGGCTTCCCGAAAGTAACCGAGTGGCTCCTGGACGTGCCGAACCTGGCCGCGAAGCGCGCGGTGGCGATCGGGGTGGGACTGGGTGCGATCTCGACCGCGCTCAAGATCATCCTCGGGATCGACCGGTCGTACCTGGGGCGCTCATGAGCCTCTGGACCCGCCTCCTTCGACTCGACCGGCGGATCATCTTCGTCCTGATCGCGCTGGCGACGGCGATCCCGCTGCTCCGGCCGGTGAACCTTCCGATCGCGGTCTCGCCGCGCGTGCGCGCGGCGTACGACACGGTGGACAAGCTGCCTCGCGGCTCCTACGTGCTCATGTCCCTCGACTACGAGCCGGACATCATGGCCGAGCTCCAGCCGATGGCGAAGGCGGTGCTCCGCCACTGCTTCCGGAAGGGATTGAAGCCGGTGGTCCTGACTCTCTATCCCGCCGCGCCCGGACTGATCGA
>DATJEJ010000102.1:0-17155 GCA_035496795.1 Candidatus Omnitrophota bacterium | reverse complement strand
ACCGCGATCCAGAACGTGCGGCTCCTGGAATCGGTGCGCCGCCAGCAGCAGGAGCTGAAGGAGAAGAACGACGAGCTGGAGACCCTGGTGTCGCAGCTCCTCGAGGCGGACCGTCTCAAGAACGAGTTCCTGGCCAACACCAGCCACGAGCTCCGGACGCCGCTCAATTCGATCATCGGCTTCCTGAACCTCGTCATCGACGGCCTGTGCGAGAACGAGGAAGAGCGGATGGAGCTCTTGAACCACGCCCTCACCAGCGGGCGCCACCTGCTCTCCCTGATCAACGACGTGCTGGACCTGGCCCGCATGGAGGCCGGGCGGCTGCAGGTGGAGATGGGCGAGGTGGACCTGGGCGCGGTCCTGAACGAGGTCGCCGCCACGATGGCCGTCCAGGCGCGCGAGAAGTATCTCGATCTCTTCTGCCCGCCCATTCCCGAGGGCGTGCGGGTGAGCGCGGACGAATCGCGCCTCCGCCAGGTGTTCGTGAACGTGATCGGAAATGCGATCAAGTTCACGCCCAAGGGCACCGTCACGATCGGCCTCGAGACGCCCGCCGGCGCGCCCTACGTGGAGGTCTGGGTGCGCGACACCGGGATCGGGGTGGGCGAGGAGAAGATGGCGCGGCTGTTCCACAAGTTCTCGCAGGGAGACACCTCGACGACCCGGAAATACGGCGGCACCGGACTCGGTCTCGTGATCGTGAAGGAGCTGGTGGAGATGATGGGCGGAGAGGTGCGGCTGGAGAGTCCGGGCGAGGGGAAGGGAACGCGCGTCACCATGCGGCTCTCGCGAGTCGCGGGCGGCGCGCGGGCTACGGGTCCGTCACGATGAAGAAGAGCAGCCGGCCCTGCTCCACCGTCACGGTCGCGGGGCGGGCCTCGACGACGTTCGAAATGGAGTCCCGCACGCCCAGCTCCAGGCGGTCCTGGGCCAGCGGGTACCGCAAGCCCTGCGTCGTCACGCCGGCCGCGGGTCCGCCCACGGCGAAGAAGGAGACGACCGTGCCGGAGGGGAGATCGAGCGTGGTCGTCTGGGTGCCGACGAAGGCGCGGCAGCGCTCGTCCAGCAGCGTGATCGCGATCCGGTCGGAGTAGCGCAAGAGGAGCGAGAGGTGGCCGACCACGTGGTCCAGGCGGTCGGCGCTCGCGCCCAGGAGCAGGATCTGGCGGAATCCGCCCCGGGCGATCACGTAGCGGATGGCCTTCTCGGTGTCGGTGGACTCGGTATCGGCGTCCTGCACGACCTCGGCCTTGGGGAAGCGCGCGAGGGTCTCCTCCTTCACCGAGTCCAGGTCGCCGATCACGACGTGCGGCTCGATGCCGTGGGCCAGGGCGTGATCCGCCGCGCCGTCGGCGCAGACGAACAGCGTGGCGGCCTGGACGGCCTGGTGGAGCGTCTCGCGCGAAGGCGGGATCCCATGGGTCAGGACGACGGCGACGCTCATGCGGGGTCTCGGGGACGGGTTGGTCGGTTCTGGGCTTGCGGGCACGCCGCGGGCAGCCTAGCATCCGCGAGGGAACGATGGCAAACCAGCGGAACGTGATGGCGGTGGTGGTGGTCGGAGCGCTGACGCTGCTCGTGGGCGGCGCCGGGCTCTATCTTGGCTTTGCTTCCGGACGGCACGCGCCGACCGGCCCGCCGGTGCCGAAGCAGCCCGACTACGGGCCGATCCTTTACGACATGCGCTCGATCCGCTCCGAACCCGACCGGATCCGGTTCGAGTGGGCCCGCTTCGACGACGCGAACGCCTATCGCATCACCGTGCTCTCCCCTTCGGACGATTCGCTGTTCGCAAGCCCCGCGCTCACGTCGAACGCCTGGGTCATCCCCACCGACCTGCGCCGGAAGCTGGCGGCGCAATCGATCTACCACTGGAGAGTGACCGTCTTCTCGAAGAGCGGTAGCACGCGCTCCTCGGATCCCGCCGCGTTCGCCACGCAGTAGCCGCTCAAGAGCCGGGGCGCTCGGGGTTCGCCCCTCCTTCCGTCGAGAGCAGATAGTCCTCTCGAGCCTGATCGAACAGCCGGATCAGCGCTCTGCGTTCGGCTCTCAGCTTCGCCACCAGGCGCCTGCGGCGCGAGGTCATCAGCGCAAGGCGCAATCGCTCCCGCTCCGAACGGAGCCATCGGATATAGGCGAGCGCGAACAGTCCCAGAGGAAGCGCCAGCGCCACGGAGGCCGCGACCGTGGGCCACGACCATCCCGCCTGAAGGCGGAGCCCCGCCGCGGCCAGCCCATAGAACAACGGGAAGAAGATCAGTCCGGCCACGATCCGTCCCGCCGACACCTCGATCGCGGTGGGAGCGGCCCGCGCGGCGAAGAAATCGGTCGCGAGGTAGGGGAGCCCGTTGGCCACGACGCCCACCATCGCGGGCGCGAAACCGGCCACGCCGCCGAGGGTGAGCCGTGCCGCCGATCGGGCGGCCAGGCCGCGCGGCAGCCCGCCTCGCAGCGCGTCGTCGTCGAGGCGCAGGGCGCGCAGCTTCCTTCGATACGCCGTGATCCGACGCCACCCCGAATAGAGCCGCTGCGGGTCGACCGCCTGGTAGTAGCGCAGGCATTCAGCGGTGCGCTGGAGCAGCCGGACGTCGGCCTCGCCGGGGCGGCGCTCGCGGAGATTTCCGAGGTACAGGCGCTCCACGTCCTCGACGAACGCGGCCAGCGCCTGGTTGGGCACGTTCACGATCAGGGATTCCAGCCGCTCCTGCATCGCGGCCGTCAGCGCGCGGACCGCTTCTTGCGGATCGGACGCACCGGTCGCCCGGTAGGGCGTGAGGTCGATCGGCTCGCCCACGGAGAGCACGGCGTCGCTGCGGAAGGCGGTCCGGTCGGAGAAGTGAACGCCGACGGGCACGATCGCCAGCATCGCTTCCCGTCCGGGCTTCGCGTCGTATCCCAGCGCGAGCCGGGCGGCGCCGGTCTTGAGCGGCAGGATCCGGCGGTCGGTCACGCTCTCCCCCTCCGGAAAGATCGCGATGGCGCCGCCCCGGTCGAACACTTCGTGGCAGGCGCGGAACGTCTCCTCGTTGCGGTACGTTTGCTCGGGATTGTCCTGCCGCCGGTAGACCGGAAGCGTACCGCAAAGCCTGACGAACACGCCGCGGATCCAGGGCCGGAACACGAAGCTCGCCGCCAGGAAGTGGAAGCGGCGGCCCAGCCGGGCGCTCAGGAGAAATACCTCGCTCAGCGTGGCGGGATGGTTCGCGATCACGAGGAGGGGCCCGGAGTCGGGAATCCGGCCCGCGTTCCGCACCTCGATCTTTCGAAAGTAGCTCCGGAGCGCGGCGCGAAGGGGGATACGGATCGCGGCCTGGAGTACGGCTCCCAACCGATCGACGTTGCGATTCACGCGTGTCTCCGGAGGCTGCGCTGGAGGGAGACTTCGATCCTAGGACGGAACCAGGGAGGAGTCCAGCGGCAGGGCCAGGTAGAGAAGCCGGAACGCGAACGGGCCGCCTACTCGGCGGGCGGCGGAGCGGGGACCATTTCCCCCGTGACGTCGTCGGACTTGTTCTGGCGCGCGCGCAGAAAGAGGCGTCCTCCGCCCAGCACGCGATAGGTGTCCCTCCCCCGGTCCGACGCCGGCTCCACGATCAGCACGCGCAGCACCCGAGCCTGATTGCCCAGGTACTGGTCGTGGCAGAGCCCCTCGCGGCGGTCGGTATCCGCATCGAACCGCCCCTGCAACGCGTCGGTGATGGGTCCAATCCGGGTCCCCGTGAAGGCGTGCAGCTCTTTCCCCTTGAGGTCTTCGATGTAACAGCAAGGGTTCCCGATCAGGATCTCGCACCGGAGACGGTCCGAGGTCTGGAGCGAGCGGCACCAGCTGTCGGGGCAAGCGGGCAGATCCAGGAGGACGTAGGTGCCCGGGTCTCCGTCGCGCCATCCGTGTCTGAGCGTGAGCGACGGGCCGCAATCCATCCCCAGGCCGCCGGACGGCAGGATCACTCCGATCGAAGTGAGCGCGCCCTCGCATACCCCCGTGATGACCGAGTCCTGCGCCGAAGGTGCGGCTGGGGGCGAGGATGACGGAGACGACGCCATGAGCGCCCATGTCAGAATGGCAGCCGGGATGGTCATGAGTAGCCTATCGGCAGATCGCCGCTGTCCCTTATGCTAATGAGTCCCTGCAACCCGCATTCCAAAGCTGCCTCGCGAGGTGGACCATGATCTCCCGTCCTCGAACTTGCAGAAGTATCTGCTTCGTTCCGATCCTTCTCCTGGTGGGCCTTACAAGCTGCGGCCGCGATACACCCACCGCGCCAATCCTGCATGGGCAGGCATCCCTGGCCGGTCGCGCTTCGCAGGCGGCAGCCCCGCAGGGGGCCTTCTTTCCTCTAGCCATCGGCAACCACTGGCACTCGGTCGGCGATGACCGGGTCGTCCTGACGGACGCCGGCGGTGGCGTCGACAATTTCACAATTCACAATGACATCACTCGCGAGTTGATCGGCACGGAGGCTCTCTTCGGACGAACGTATACGGTCATGAAGGAGACGACGATTCAGACCATGTCGTTCGAGCCCGAGCCGTGGATCACCACGCAGTGGATCCGATACCGTCAGGACGCATCCGGCCTTTATGAAGCGGACGTATCCGGGCCACCCGCGTCCGAGCCGGTCATGCCGTCCGCCGCGACCGAGCTCGACGGCGTGCGCACGCCGTCGGTTCGTCCGCTACCCGATGGGATGCGCGCCAAGATCAGGCCGGACCAGATCGATGCCTACGAGCGCGCCTGGAATCGCCTTCAGTGGAAGGCCGAGGCGCTGAATCGCCACATGATCTCAGACGGAGCGGCGCGCATTTCGGGCGTCCTGCCCAACGAAATCACGCGGCTCGTGTATCCGCTGCGTCCTGGGGAGGAGTGGACCATTCGCACCGACTTCTTCTTCGGCTCCGTTGTGGAGGGGATCGAAGACCTGGACCTTCCAGCAGGGCGATTCCCGGCGTACCGGATCCGGATTCCGAACGAAGCACTCGGACCTGAGGACGTCGTGCATCTTTGGATGGGCCGTTCCGGCCAGCTCCGCTTCCGGTATCACCTGGAGGCGCCGGCCACGGACCAGGATGGCAACGTGATCGGGAGCTCCAGCTTTGACCACGACGAGGTCTTGGACCAGATCAGCTTGGTGAAGCCCTCATCGCTCACGCCTTGACAACCCCGGTTCCGGGGGCGCATCGTGACATCGTCCGTTAGGGGTGGCCGGGATACCGGCCTGAGATCAAACCCTAGAACCTGATCTGGGTCATACCAGCGTAGGGAAACGGGACGACAAGAGACCTTCTCGTCGGG
Organism: Candidatus Omnitrophota bacterium; assembly: GCA_035496795.1. Lineage (GTDB taxonomy): Bacteria > Eisenbacteria > RBG-16-71-46 > SZUA-252 > SZUA-252 > DASQJL01. The sequence continues at coordinate 11,862 of DATJEJ010000102.1, read as the reverse complement.
CCGCGTCCTTCCCTGGGCGCGGCCCGATTGCTTGGGAAGGAAGGTGCCCTCGATGTCGCTTCTCCGCTTCGCCGGCCGGCTGCTCTCCGGGGCCGCAGCAGCACTCCTCCTCCTCCTCGCCGGCGCCGCCGCCGTTCGCGCCCAGACCGACGCGGGGGCGCCCGCCGTATACCCGCGCACCCTGCGCGGACAGGTGGTGGACGCCGAGACGCGCCGTCCCGTCGCCGACGCGCGCGTTCGCACGGTGGATGCTCCGAGCGGAGGCGCGCGCGAGACCGCGACCGACATGAACGGCGAGTTCCAGCTCACCGGTCTGGCGGCCCCGCGCGGCACGATCGAGGTGTCGCGGCTTGGCTATTCCACGACGCGCCTGGCCTACGACGTGACCGATCCGAATGCGGGAGCGCTGATCGTCCGGCTCGAGGCGCACGCGCTCCCGCTCCCCACGATCGAGGTCTCCACGACGCGCGCCGTCGAGCGCGAGTCGCCCGTGCCCTTCACCGAGCTGCCGAAGCCGGAGATCCAGGCGCGCTACTGGGCGCAGGACCCGCCGATGCTCCTGGCCGAGACGCCCGGCGTCTACGCCTACTCCGACGCGGGGAACGGCGTGGGCTACTCGTACGTCAAGATCCGCGGGTTCGCCCAGCGGCGCGTGGCCGTCACGATCGACGGCATCCCTTTGAACGACCCCGAATCGCACGAGGTCTACTGGGTGGATCATCCCGATCTGCTGTCGGGGACGGCCTCGGTGCAGGTGCAGCGCGGCGTGGGGAGCGCGCTCTACGGGGCGAGCGCGGTGGGCGGCTCCGTGAACGTGGAGCTCTTGCAGGTGCCGCGCGAGCGGCGGATCGCGTTCGAAGCGGGCGGCGGCTCGTACGGCACGACGCGCTTCACCGCGCTCTATCAGAGCGGGCTGCTCGACAACACCTACGCCGTCTCGGGGCGCTACTCCCGCGTCGTGAGCGACGGCTACCGGGAGCAGTCGTGGTCGCGGCTCTGGGCGTATCAGTTCACGGCGGCGCGCCTGGATTCCTGGATGACTACGCGCGCCAACCTGTACGGCGGACCGGAGCAGCTCCACCTGGCCTATTACGCGGTGGACCGCTCCTATCTGGACGGCCGCTACACGGGCGACCCCGATCGCGACCGCCGCTTCAACCCGCTCAACTGGCGGAACGAGACCGACAACTTCTTCGAGCCGCACTACGAGCTGATCAACGACATCCGCCTGACCGATCACGCGTCGCTCACGTCCTCGGCGTTCTACTTTCCGGGGAAGGGCTATTACGACGACCTGCCGTACGGCCCGCAGTCGTTCGCGTCGCGGCAGCTCCCGTCCTTCTACGTTCCCTCGGACACGCTCTATCCGGCCGCGTACTACCTGACCGACTCGCTGGGTGCGCCCGAAGCACAGCCGAACGGCCAGTTCCTGGTGACCGGATCGGACATGACGCAGCGGCTGTGGGTGCGGAACCGGCACTACGGATGGGTGCCGCGGGCGCGCCTGAAGCACGACAAGGGCGAGCTGACCCTGGGTGGCGAGTGGCGCGAGCACGACGGCCGCCACTGGGGCGAATTGACCTGGAGCGCCGCGCTCCCGCCCGGGACCGAGCCGAACCACGTGTTCTACGACTACACGGGGCGCGTGCGCGTCCTGTCCGGGTTCGTGCAGGAGGCGTACAACCTGCGTCCCGACGTGCGCCTGACCGGCAGCCTCCAGCTGCGGAGCACCCGCTATGCCGTCGGCGACGACCGGTACAACGGCTACGACTTCCACCTGAACTACTCGTTCCTGAACCCGCGCGTGGGCGTGAACTGGAATCCGAGCGAACGGTGGAACGCGTTCGCTTCATTCGCCTACGTTCGCGTGGAGCCGATCCTGAGCGAGATCTACCGCGCCGACGATCCGACCAGCGTGCCGCTCTTCCGCCGGCTGGACCCGGCGAACCACGTCTACGAGGACCCGCTCATCGACCCCGAGCACCTGCGCGATTTCGAAGCGGGGCTCGGCTGGAAGCAGGGGAACGCCTTCCTGCGCCTCACCGGCTTCTGGCTGGACTTCCGGAACGAGATCGTTCCCTTCGGTCAGATCGACGGGCTCGGCAATCCGATCACCGGAAACGCGGCGCGCTCGGCGCACAAGGGTGTCGAGGCTGAGCTCGGCTACCAGCATCGGAGCGGGCTGGAGCTCTCGGGCAACGCCACGTTCAGCCGGAACCGCTTCGGCGACTACCGGGAGTTCATCGCGCCCGGAGTCTTCAACGACTACAGCGGAAACGCCATCGCGGGATTCCCCGATCGGATGGCGAACGTGACGGTGGGGTACCGGCGAGGGGAGTCGCGCGCCGGCATCACGGTCGCGGAGACGGGGCGGCAGTATCTGGACAACTCCGAGGACAACCGGAAGAACGCGGCGCTTCGCGACGCTCCGGGATATCAGCATAAATACGTCGAGGAGCACGCGGTGCTGAACGCCGCCCTGACGCTCGATCTGACGCCGCTGGTCGGGGCGCGCGCGCTGGGGCAGAAGTCGCTCGCGCTGGACGTGCACGGGCTGAATCTGACGGGTCTTCGCTACGAGACGGCGGGATATGTCTTCGACGAGATCCCCTATTTCTACCCGGCCTCGAAGCGGAGCCTGTTCGCGGCCCTCCGCGTGGAGTTCTAGGCACGGCGCCCGTCGACGTCGTACTCCTCGCGCTCTACGCCGGATTCCTGCTCTATCTCGGATTCCGGCTCTTCGGCACGGCGAAGAGACCGGTCGACGAGTTCCTGGTCATGGGGCGCCGGCTCTCGCTGCCGTCGTTCGTCATGACGCTGGTCTCGACCTGGTACGGCGGGGTGCTGGGGGTGGGGGAGTACTCCTACCGCTACGGCATCTCCAACTGGCTGGTGTTCGGGGCGCCCTATTACGTGGGAGCGGCTCTCTTCGCCCTGTTCATCGCGCGCCGCGCCCGGGCCTCGCGGCTCTACTCGGTCCCGGACCAGCTGGAGTCCGCCTACGGGCGCGCCTCCGCCCTGATCGGCGCCGTGGTGATCCAGTTCCTATCCTCTCCCGCGCCGTACGTCCTGATGGTCGGCATCCTGGCCCAGCTCATCTTCGGCGGGCCGCTCTGGCTCTCCATCGTGGGCGGCACCGCGCTTTCCACGGCCTATTCGCTCCGAGGCGGGCTCCGCTCCGTCGTTCGCGCCGACAACGTCCAGTTCATCCTCATGTATGCGGGGTTCCTGGTGGCGCTGCCGCTCCTGGTCGCGCGCTACGGCGGACTCGGCTTCCTGACCTCCCATCTGCCGCACACCCACTTCGTCTGGCACGGCGGGAACGCGCCGCAGTACGTGTTCGTCTGGTACCTGATCGCCCTCCAGACGCTGGTGGAGCCGACCTTCTACCAGCGCGCGTTCGCGGCGCAGGACGAGAAGACCGCGGTGCGCGGCGTCTGGATCTCGATCGGGTTCTGGATCCTCTTCGATTTCCTCACGACCTTCACCGGCATGTACGCGCGGGCGCTGATGCCGCACCTGGCCGATCCGGTCTCCTCCTATCCCGAGCTGGCGATCCGCTTCCTGCCCCCGGTGATCCGGGGCCTCTTCTACCTCGGACTGTTCGCGACGGTCATGTCCACCGTGGACGGCTACACGTTCATCGGCGGCGTGAACTTCGGACGCGACCTGCTCTGGCGCTGGCGGCGGGAGCGCGACGAGTCGCGCGTGAACGGATACGTGCAGGTCGGGTTCGTGATCACGGCGGCGGTTTCGATCGCCCTCGCCCTCTTCTTCCGCTCCGCGGTGGACCTATGGCACGACGTCGGCTCCGTCGGCGTCTCGGCGCTGCTCGTCCCGCTGGTCACGTCGTACCGGCCGGGCTGGCGCACGCGGCCTGCGTTCGCCGCGGCCTCGATGATCGTGGGAGGAGCGGTGGCCCTCGCGTGGCTTCTGGCGGCCCGCCTGCACGGCGGCGCCTACCCGCTCGGCATCGAACCGATCTACCCCGGCCTGCTGGCGAGCGCGGTACTATGGGCCGGTGGGAGAATCGGGAGAGGCTAGCCGGGGCGTTTCGGAATCGGAGATCGCGGCCCGGGAGCTGCGTGGCGCCGGCCGGCGGCGCATGGCGCCGCTCGCCATCGTCGCGCTCGCGCTCGCGGTGCGCCTTGCCTTCCTCCTGGCCTTCCCGAGACCTCTCGCCTCCGACGCGCGCGACTACGACGCGCTCGCGTGGACCCTGACCACGACCGGGCACTACGCCGTTGCCGACGGCACGCCGACCGCCTATCGCGCGCCGGGATATCCGGCGTTCCTCGCCGCGATCTACGCGGCGGTGGGCCGCCACCCCGAAGCCGCGAAGGCGGCGCAGGCCGCGCTCGACGCGCTCACGGCGCTGCTCCTGTACGCGCTGCTCTCGCGGCGAAGCCGAGCCGCGGCGCTGATCGCGGGTCTTGCATGGGCCGTGTTTCCGGCCGCCGTGCTCTTCAGCGGCCAGCTCTTTTCGGAAACGGCGTTCACCTTCGGCGTCGTCGCCCTCGCATGGCTCGTCAGCCGGGATCGTGCGGGGACCGACGCGCTCGCGGGGCTTCTGCTCGGGGCGCTGATCCTGACCAAGCCGATGATGCTCCTCTTCGCGGCGGCGCTTCCGTTCGCGCTCGTCAAGCGGCCTTCCGCGCGACCGACGACGGCCATCCTGGGCATCGCGATCGTTCCCGTGCTCGCGTGGGTCGCGCGCAACCTGCTCGTGATGGGAACTCCGGCGCTGATCACCGGAGCGGGCGCCAGCCTCTGGATCGGAAACAACCCGAGGGCGAACGGCGGGTACGCCGAGCCCGCGCCGATCGAGGTACCGGCAGCGACGGGCGAAATGGCGAGCGACCGCATCGCCGGAGGCGAGGCGCTCACGTACATCGTGGCTCACCCCGGCGCCACGACCGTTCTCGGCGCTCGCAAGCTGGCGCTGCTCGCAAGCTCCGAGGCCGAGCTGGCCGCGGGCGCCTTCACCCGTTCCGATACCGGTGCGCGACTGAGGGAGCGCTACCGCGCGGTCCCGGCCTGGCTCCGCGCCGTCGTGAACATGCCGACGCTCGTGATCCTGGTGCTGGGCGTGTTCGGTTTCGCGGCAGGTCCGAGCGGCATCGAGCGCCGGCTGTTCGTGGCGCTCCTCTATGCGATCGCCGCGTCGTCGCTCGTCTTCTTCGGGGGCAGCCGATTCCGCTTCCCGCTCATGCCGTTTCTCGTGACGTACGCCGCCGGGTTCGCATCGGGCGGGACCCAAGGGATTCGTGAGATATCGCATTGGCGGCTGATGGCAGCCGCGGCCATCTGCGGCGGCATCGTGACGGTCTGGATTTTCGAGGCCTTGATCCTCTCCGGGGCCGGCGCCTAGTGGGGCGCTGGGAGTGGAGGTCGCGAACCACGATTCTGGTCCTACCCCTCTATCTCGTCGTGACCGCCATCGTCATGGGCGCCTACCTGCCCCGATTGGGGGATCGCATCCCATCCCCGCACCGGCTGTTCGATCCTCCGCTCCAGGCCTTTCTGATCGGATGGGACTGGCACGCGCTCACCACCGCGCCAGGAACGCTCTTCAACCCGCCGATCTTCCATCCGGAGACACGAACGCTGACGTACATGGACTCGATGATCGGTGAAACCCTGCTGGCGGCCCCCGTTCTGGCCGCTCGCGGGTCGATCGCAGCCGCCTACAATTTCGTGCTGCTCGCGTCCTTCGCGCTTTCGGCTTGGGGTGCGTACCGCCTCACTCGTCTCTTCAGCGTGTCGCGCCCAGGCGCGTTTCTCGCGGGACTGTTCTTCGGTTTTTGTCCTTACCGGTTCGCGAATCTCGATCTGCTCAATCAGCTTCAGACCCAATTCCTGCCCTGGGGAATCTTCTTTGCCGTGCGGTTGGCCCGTCGAGGACGGCCCCGGGATGCGGCTGGAACCCTCGCCATGGTTGCGGCGCAGGTCTACTTCGGCTGGTACTACGCCTATTACCTCGCGATCGCGACCGCGATCACACTCTTCGTGGCTCGCATCGGGCGCGTCGGAACGGCCCACCCGATCCGGTGGAGGGCGCTCGCTCTGGCCACCCTGATCGCGCTGATCGCGGTCGCGCCGGTCGTCGTTCCGTACGTCCTTCAACGCACCGCCGAGCACGGACTTCATCGAACCCTCGGTGAGTCGGCGCTCTATTCCGCCGATCTGCTGGATTACGTCCGTACCAATCCCGGATCGCTCGCGGCGCGGCTGCCTTGGGCCGTCACGGGGTCTCATTCGTACTGGCCCGGGCTCATCGCTGTCGCCTTCTGCCTGATGGGAATCCTGGCCGCGTGGCGAGGAAGGGACCGGCTCGCGGCGATTCCCGTGGCCCTCGCAGGATCGGGATTCGTGCTCTCGCTCGGGCCGATTCTCCATCTGGCCGGCCGGGCGATTCCCATCCCGCTCCCTTATGCGCTCCTGTACTACGTCGTTCCCGGCGTCTCGGGGATGCGCGCTCCGGCCCGCTTCGCGGTGCTGGTCGCGCTTGGCGTGGCGGTTCTCGCGGGAATCGGGTACGAGCGGTCCCTTCCGCTCCTCCGGGTCAGGAGCCATCGACGAATCCTGACCCTCGCGCTCGTGCTTCTCGTGGTGGTGGGTGACGTCTACCGTCCGGCCCCTGGTTTGCCACTTCCGAACCAAGACACCATCGCTCCGATCTATCGCCGGTTGGCCGCGACGCCCGGAACCGATCCGGTCCTCGAGATCCCCGTTCCCGCGACGGAGGCGGACGAGAACGTGACCCACGCGCTCCGACAGTACGCACTTCTCGGACACGGCAGGCCGCGACTCGATGGCGTCAGCGGATTCGTGACGCCGCGCTACCGGGAATTCCGTCGAATCGTCCAGTCCTTCCCCGCGCGGGATGCGCTCACGGCCGCGAAGTCGTTCGGGGCACGCTGGGTGATCGTTCACTACGGAGACTACGCTCCGGAGAGGCGCGCCGATCTCGGCCGCCGCGTCGCCGCCGAACCCGGCCTCGAGAGCATCGCCCGTGAGGGGAGCGACGTCCTCTACCGCCTCAGCCTGTAAGGGCTAAAGGCGCGCTCGGGTCGATCGCCCCTTCTCTGGAACCTCGAGCCCTTGCCGGGGTCCCTCTATCCGAAGGGCTCTCGCCGGTCCCCCCCTCCGGCGAAAAAATGACGCCCGCTGCCGGATCCCCCTCCGGCCCATGGCACACCCGCTGCAAGGCAGAGTCATGCCCGGCGGGTTTGCCGCGTTGTTCCCGGGGAGACCGCATCATGGCTCGACACCTCGTCGCCGTACTCGTCATCGCGTGGGGACTTTGGATGACCGGCTGTGGCCGGAATCCGTCGGGGCCGGCCGCCGATCAGGGCGCGGACCGCGCCGCCATTCTTCGCGCCGTGGCCGCCGCGCCGGAGCTGGCCGTCGATTTCTCGGACGACGCCGGAGAGCTGCTCGGCACCGCGGAGCCGGCCGCGTCGACGACGGCTCAGGGGCCGTTGCTCGCTCCCGCCGACACCGGCATCACGGCGAACGCTCCGATCCACTGGGGCCGCCGCAGAACGCCGAGCGACCGTCCGTCCGAACGCATCGTCGATTTCATCCTGCCGCCCGACAGCGGACGCGCGGTCGTGCGCGTCACGGTGCGCTTCGACGGATGGCTGTACGTGGACCGCACCGACGACGGGCTGCGCAACCCGGGGAAGAAGCCGGTCCGCGATCAGGCGGTGCGCACCGCGCTGTTCCGCAAGATCTGGTTCCATGCGGATTCGTCCTCGGCCGATTCCATGTTCGGCTGGCGGCTCGTCGCGCTCTCCCCGGTCGAATTCTCGATGATCGATCCCGCGAGGCAGACGGTCGCGATCCGCTCCGTCACCGTGACGACGCCCGCGGGGGCGACCACCATCACGGATCCCACCGCGTTCCTCTCGCTGCGCGACGGCGGCCCGGCCGTGCCCTCCACGATGTTCGGACAGGCGGTCAAGGTCGAGGCCGAGGTCACGAACACCGACAGGAGCTATCGCCCCTCGGAGTTCGTGTACCTGCACGTGCCGATCAACATGCGCCCCTTCCCGGGGCCGTTCGACCGCGTGCGGATCCGGATGAGGGATGACGGCTCGAACGGAGATCTCAAGGCCGGCGACGGCATCTACACGGCCCAATGGACCGTACAGGACGTCGGAAGGCACCACCTGGCGGTCGACGTGCTCAGCGCCCGTTGCCTCCAGACCGAGTCCGGGGACGACTACAATTCGACTACGTGGGGTATCCCATATGCCTCGTATCCTGCCATGGCACAATGACTTGGCCGAGGCGAATTGATGGAAACTTTTTCGGCGCTGAGGTGGTCTAAAGGGGTAGAGAGTCCGGCGATCTAATCGCCTCGGTCCTAAAGGGTTACCCAGCCCACCTCCTGCTGGGGCCCGCTGCGTCGGACGGGGCTCTCTGGAACCGATAGGTCCGCGGTACCGCAAGACCGCGGCCGAAAAGAAAGGCTCCCCGCCGTCGGATGCGCGGCGGGGAGTTATTTTTTGCCCCCTTTCGAAGCCCGCCTCTATTCTCCGGCTCGTGACCCCCGATCGCCGTAGGCCGGAACGCCGCCCCGCGGCGAACGTCACCTCGCTTCCGCTACGCACGGCGCTCCTCTGGGGGCTCGCGGCCCTCTTCGTCGCGTTCCTCTTCAGCCTGGCGACGTACCGCTCGATCGCGCCCTCCAGCGATCTCTGGGACTACTCGCAGGAGGCACGGCAGATCGCCCGCGGCCAGGGTTTCACGTCGCTCTACACGTACCCCACGCACCTCGGGCCGAACGATCGCGCGCCTTTCCCCGTGCGCTGGCGGATGCCGCTCTACGCGGCGCGCGGCGCGATGGTGCTCCAGTTCGGCGCCTCGCTCCCGCTCGGATATTTCCTCGTGGTCGCCCAGTCGCATGCCGCGCTGGTCGCGCTCACGTTCCTGCTCGGGGCGCATTTCGCGACCCGGCGCGCGGGGCACGTCGCGGCCGCGACGGCGCTCGCCTGCCCCCTCTTCCTGGACGCCTACAGCCCCGGCATGAGCCAGGTGCCGGTCGCGGCGCTCTCGCTTCTGGTCTGGCTGCTCCTCCTGCGATGGCGCGGCGCGACGACCGCCGTGCTGGCCGCCATCGTCGCCGCCGCGGCGTGGTATCTGCGCGGGGAATCGCTGTTGATGGCGCCGCTCTGGGCGTGGATCGCGGCGCGCCGCCGCGCGCGGCGGGGCGTTCTCTTCGCGGCGGTCTACCTGCTCCTCTGTGCGCCATGGCCGGTCTACCTGGCCCAGACCACGGGGCAGGCCTCATCGATCCAGGGGAACCCGATGCTCCTCTACACGCCGGAGTATCCCGGGTATTCGTCCACCCGGAGCTACGGCGTGTCGATGCCGGCGGCGATCCCGTACGTGCTCGCGCATCCCATGACGTTCGCCGCGCGGTGGATCAAGGACGTGCTCGGTTTCGGGCTCGATTTGCTCGGCGGGCTCGGCCCGCTGGCGATCGGCCTCGCGATGGCGGGGTTCCTGCTGCGGGAGGTGCAGGACCGCCTGGCGCCTTTTCGCCCCACCCTGCCGTTCCTGATCGCGATCGCGCTCCAGATCGCCGCCTTCTCGGCGCTCGAGCGGAGCCCCCGCTTCCTGGTGCCCGTGGCCCCGCTCGCGTGCGTGATGATCGGCATCGCCGCGGCGCCGGCGCTGGACCGCCTGTGCGGCCGCCGCGCGCTCGAGGCGCTGTTCGCGCTCCTCATCGCCGAGCGCGCGCTCACGGTGGCGTTCCAGACCCGAGAGGCGCCGCGGCGATTTCCACCGCTCCCTCCTGCGGCCGCCTCCGCGTTGAACGCCGCGGCCACGGCCGGAGCCTGGCCGCGCGACCGGCTCATCCTCTCCGACGTTCCCGACTGGGTCGCGTGGCACGCGGACCGCCCGGCGCTCCTCCTTCCGCTCGCGCGCGATCTCGCGCGCGTGGAGCGCGACCATCCGGTGGCGGCGATCTTCCTCTCGCCCGACGCGCGCGCGCGGAACGTCGCCGATGGCGATACGGCGTGGGTGGGCGTGATCGACCGTAACGCACCCGTCGCGGGCTTCGCGGGGCCGGCATTCCTTCCGGGGGGCGCCCGCCTGTACGTGCGGCGGTGAGCCGGGCGCGGCTTCTTGCGCGCGCCGCGGTCGCGCTCGCCGCGCTGGCCGCCGCCGTCGCGTATGTCTGGACCGGGGCGGGCGCGCCCTGGGACTTCGAGACCTACTACTTCGCCGGAGCCGCGCTCCGCGCGGGGCTGAATCCGTACTCGCTCGCGGATCTCACGCGGCTGGCCCACCGTACCGTGACGCTGCCCTACCTGTACCCACCGGCCACGCTCGCGCTGTTCGCGCCGATCAGTCTCCTGCCCAAGGCCGCCGCGGTGGGAGCGTGGCTCTGGCTCAACGGCATTCTCGTCGCCTTCCTGGCGTGGCTCTGGCGGCGTCAGTTCCTGCGCGGGGGCGACCCCTTCCGCCTGCTCGTCGTGCTGGCGCTGGGGTTCGATCTCTCCGTGGCGTGGGGACTGCGCACGGGAAACGTGGCTCTATTGGAGATCGCCATTCTCTGGATCGCGCTGGCTGCCTACGTGCGCGGCAGGGACGCGCTCGCGGGCTATCTCATCGCCCTGGCCTCCATCTTCAAGCTCATGCCGATCGCCCTGCTCGGCGTCCTCGCCCTGGCGCCGCGGCCCCGCAGGCTCCGCGCGACGCTGATCGCGGGGAGCGCGGCGCTTCTCGCCGTTTCGGTCAGCCTCCCCCCGGGGCTTGCGGCCGCGTGGCGCTCCGCGCTCGCGCACGCCTCGCCGAACGCGAGGCTGGGCATCGAGGTGAACCCCAGCGCGCTGGGGCTGAGCGACTGGCTGTTCGGCGCCCTGGGCGCGCCCGCGAGCTACGTCCCGTTTCTCGCGATGGGAGCCTATCTCGCGTTTGCGGCGGCGATTCTCCTGCTCAGTCTGGCGCCGCTCCGACGGGCGCGCGCCTCCGCGTCACGCCTGGAGGCGGCCATGCTCGTCGTGCTCCTCTGGCTTCTCCTCGCGCCGCGCCTGATGGTCTATTCGTTCGCGATGGCGATCGCGCCCGTGCTCTTCGTCATCGAGACCCGGATCCGCGCCGAGGCGTGGAGGTGGCTTGCTGCGCTGCTCGTCTGTGTCCAGGCCGTGATTCGGCTGGCTCCCGGGACGGCGCCGCCCATGCTGGGGGCCGCCTCCTTCTCCATTCTCCTCGGCGCGTGGGCGCTGCTCCGCGCGCCTTGTCCCGCCTCTACGGCTCCTTCGCCGAGCCCCGCCGCGCATTCACCATCGCCAGTCCCGCGATGATCGGCACGCCGCCCAGGAACGCGGCGGCGTCCGGACGCTCGCCCAGCGCCACCCATCCGATCAGATAGGCGAACGGCGAGATCAGGTAGAGCAGGCTCGCCGCGCGGGAGGCGGGCATGCGCGAGAGCACGTAGGTCCAGGTCAGATAGCCCACCGCTCCGGGCGCGACGCCGAGATAGACGGCCGAGACGATCTGAACCGGCGTCGCGGTGCGCAGGGCGCGCAGCAGCTCGGGGAGGAAGGGAAGCAGGAACAGCGTCCCGAGCCAGATCGTGAGGCAGGTGGACGGGAGCGCGCCATAGCGCTTGAGATAGTTCTTCTGCAGCACGAAGTAGACCGCCTGGCAGAGCGAGGCGATCAGGATGAACCCGACGCCCCCTTCGAAACGGATTCCGCCTGCCGCGCCCACCGAGATGATCACCGCGCCGAGGAAGGCGAGCGCGGTCCCGATCCACCCGCGCGTCCCCAGCCGCTCGCCCAGGAACGCCATCGCGATCAGCGCGGTCCAGATCGGCCCCGTGTTGATGAGCAGGCTCGC
>DATJEJ010000101.1:0-4370 GCA_035496795.1 Candidatus Omnitrophota bacterium | reverse complement strand
ACGCGAAGGCGGCGCGTGAGCGCTAGAGACCGCGCCAGGGCGGTCCTGGCTCTCGGGGCGGTGGCGGTCGCGCTCCTCGCCGTGGCGCCGTTCGGCGGCGCCGCGCGGGCCGCCGACCCCGTCGCGCCTCCGGCCTCGACGGCCCCGCCGCCGCCCGCCGCCGCGCCGGCAGCCTCCATGAGGCACTATCCGCCGCGCCGCGCCGCGGAGCTCAAGGCGCGCCTCCTCGAAGCTCCCGATCCCGAGGCCTCCCCGGGCTGGGCGCTCGAGTTCGCCGCCTCGGGCGACGTGCAGCGCCTCGACCCGATGACCCGCGCCGCCGAGCAGCTCTGGGCCGCGCGGATCGGGCTCGCGGGGAAGGCGACCGGCGGGCAGCGCAAGGAGCTCCGCTCCATCGTGGACCGGCTGGAGAGCTGCCCCCTCGATTCGGTCGCGCTCAAGCGGGCCGCGCAGGGGATCGCGCGGGTCGGCGTGATCGTGCCGCTCTCGGGACGCTACGAGCGGTACGGCAAGACCTTCGTGAACGGCCTCCGGATCGCGGTCGAGGAGCACAACCGGGAGTTCGCGCCGTCGATCTCCCTCGTCCTCTACGACTCCGAGGGGGACCCCCTCGTCGGAGCGCGCAAGGCGCGCTGGCTCCTCAAGGACCACGGGGTCTCGCTCCTGATCGGGGAGCTCTTCACGGCCAACACCGCGCCGCTGGCCGCGGCGACGCAGGTGGTGGGCGCCGTGCTCCTCTCCCCCTCGGCCACGAACGAGCGGCTGGCCACCCTGGGCGACGCGGTGTTCCAGCTCCACGTGCCGCCCGCCACGCTGGCGAGCGCGCTCGCCCGGTACTTGAAGACGGCGGCGCCGCGGAACACCGCGGCGCTCCTCGTGGCGCAGACGCCCGACGACTCGATCTCCGGCGCGCAGGTCGCGGCCGCCTGCAAGGAGCAGGGCGTCCCGGTCGTCGCCGTGGAGCGGGTCCCGGACGGGACGGTGGACCTGACGCGCTCGCTGGCCGCGCTCAAGGCCAAGAGGGCGAAGACCCTCGTGATCCTGGGAAGCCCGCGGCTGGTGGGCGTGGCCGCGCCGCAGATCGCCTCGGCGTGGCCCGACGTGAAGGTCGCCGGCTTCGAGTCGCTCGATCCCGAGGGACTCCTGCGCGAAGCCCGGGACGCGCTGGACGGCGCCTCCTTCTTCGCCTCGGACTATGCGCTCCTTGGCGCGCCGGCCGACTCCTTCGCCGCGCGCTACCAGCGGGTGAACCAGGAGGCGCCGACGAGGATGTCCACCCGGGGCTACCTCGTCGGCATGGCCGTGGCGCGCGCCATCGAATCGGGATGCGTGAATGCCGCGGGCCTCCGGGAAACCCTCCGCGGGCAGCTCTACGACGGAGAGGAGGGCCGCCTGCTGCACGCGCTCCGACCGGTGATCCCGGCCGAGCCCGAGCGGCTGGTCGTCCGGGGCGGCAAGGCGATCGCCGCCGAGATCGCGCCGTAGGCCGCCGGAGGCGGGCGCGGGAGGGGAGCCCCTTGCAGTGCGGCCCACGTTCCGATAGGGTGGCGCCGTGTCTTGAAACATTGCGGTTCCATGCACTTACGCCATGGAGGGTCGCTTGATGCTCCGGAATCGGACGCTGAGTCGCGCCGTCGTCGCCGTGCTGTTTGCGGCGGCGGTCGTGCTGCCGCTGGGCTGCGCCAAACGCTCGAACGAGATCCCGGTGGGCATCTATGGATCGCTCACGGGCACCACGGCCACCTTCGGCGTCTCGACCAAGAACGGCTCCGAGATGTTCATCGACAACCTGAACGCCGCGGGGGGAATCGCGGGCACGAAGATCCACGCCTACGTCGAGGACGACCGCTCGCTCCCCGAAGAGGCCGCCACGGCCGTCACGAAGCTGATCGACCAGAACGGCGTGATCGCGGTGCTCGGCGAGGTGGCTTCCAGCCGGAGCATGGCGGCGGCTCCGAACTGCCAGCAGGCCGGCGTCCCGATGATCTCCCCCTCCTCGACCAATCCCAAGGTGACCGAGCTGGGGGACTACATCTTCCGCGTCTGCTTCATCGACCCCTTCCAGGGCCAGATGATCGCGAAGTTCGCGAAGAACACGCTGAACATGAATCGGGCCGCGGTGCTGCGGGACCTGAAGAACGACTACAGCGTGGGGCTCGCGAACTACTTCACCGAGGCGTACCAGGCGCTGGGCGGCGCGATCGTCATCGACCAGTCCTATTCCGAAGGGGATCAGGACTTCAAGGCGCAGCTCACCAAGATCAAGGCGAAGAACCCGCAGTTCATCATGGTCCCCGGCTACTACACCGAGGTGGGGCTGATCGCGCGGCAGGCGCGCGAGCTGGGGATCACCGCGCCGCTCCTGGGCGGCGACGGATGGGTCTCCGAGAAGCTGCTCGAGATCGCCGAGGACGCGCTGAACGGCTCCTACTTCGTGAACCACTTCTACGAAGGGGATCCCAACCCGATGGTCCAGAAGTTCGTGGCCGACTACCAGCAGCGCTACGGCGCCAAGCCCGACGGTCTCGCCGCGCTGGCCTATGACGCCGCGGGCGTGCTGAGCGTCGCGCTCCAGAAGCTGCACGACGAGGATCCCAAGTCGTTCCAGGCCCTGATGGGGCCGCGCAACGACGCGCAGAAGGCCGCGCGCGCCAAGCTCCGCGACCTGATCGCCGCGACGAAGGACTATCCCGGCGTGACGGGGCGGATCACCCTGGACGCGAAGCGGAACGCGGTGAAGCCCGCGGTCTTCATCGGGATCGAGAAGCGCGCCTACAAGTACGTCGCCACGGTCGAGCCCTAGGCGGGGGGCGTGCAGGAGCTCTTCCAGCAGCTCGCGAACGGGATCGCGTGGGGCAGCATCTACGCCCTCATCGCGCTCGGCTACACCATGGTGTACGGCATCCTCCGCCTCATCAACTTCGCGCACGGCGACATCTACATGGTGGGGGCGTTCACCGCCTACTTCGCCGCGCGCGCCCTGGGCGCCGGCGGCGCCTCGCCGTCGCCGGCCTACGCCGTGGTGGTCCTCCTGGCCGCGATGGCCGCCTGCGCCCTGCTGGGCGTCCTGATCGAGTTCTTCGCCTACCGGCCGGTGCGCCGCTCCTCGCGGCTCACGGCCCTGATCACGGCGATCGGGGTCTCGCTGCTCCTGGAGAACCTCGGCATCCGCATCTTCGGAGCCGATCCCAAGTTCTTCCCGCAGCTCATCGCGCCGAAGAACATCGACCTCGGCGGCGGCGTCATGGTGACGAACCACCAGATCACCGTGGTGGTCGTCTCGCTGGTGCTGATGGTGGGGCTCACCCTCTTCATCGCCCGCACCAGGACCGGAAAGGCGATGCGCGCCGTGGCGTTCCATCGCGACGCGGCCTCGCTCATGGGCATCCCCGTGAACCGCATCATCACGATCACGTTCGCGATCGGATCGGCGCTGGCGGCCGCCGCGGGGGTGCTGGTCGGGCTCACGAATCCCAAGATCGAGCCCCTGATGGGGATCATGCCGGGGGTGAAGGCGTTCGTGGCGGCGGTCCTGGGCGGGATCGGGAGCGTGCCGGGCGCGGTGATCGGCGGCGTCGTGATGGGGGTCTCGGAGTACCTCGTGGTCGGCTACGTCTCCTCCACCTTCCGGGACGCGATCGCGTTCGTCATCCTGATCCTCGTCCTCCTGATCAAGCCGGCCGGGATCCTGGGGCGGAACGTCGCGGAGAAGGTCTAGCGTGCTCCGCCGCCTCCTGACCGGCGCGGCGGTCCTCGTGGTCGTCTGGCTCCTGGACCGGTTCCTCTCCGGCGTGATCAACCCCTACTTCTACCGCATCCTCGTCCTCTCCGGCCTCAACGTGATGCTGGCGCTCAGCCTGAACCTGATCAACGGCGTCACGGGACAGTTCTCGATCGGCCATGCCGGGTTCATGGCCGTGGGCGCCTACACCTCCGCGGCCTTCACCGTGTACGCGGTCCCGCCGCTCCTGGGCGGGAGCGCGCCGCAGGGGATCGTGGCGGGGCTCTTCTTCATCGTGGCCATCCTGATCGGGGGCGTGATCGCGGCGGCCGCGGGGTTCCTGGTCGGGCTCCCCTCGATGCGGCTCCGCGGGGACTACCTGGCGATCGTCACCCTGGGCTTCGGCGAGATCATCCGGGTCGCGATCCTGAACATCGACGCGGTGGGCGGCGCGCGCGGCTTCGCGGGCATCCCGCAGATCACGACGCTGTCCTGGGTGCTGGCCGGAGCCATCCTGACCTTCGTCGTGATCCAGAATCTGCTCCGCTCCTACCACGGGCGCGCGCTCCTCGCCATCCGCGAGGACGAGATCGCCGCCGAGGCGCTGGGCGTGCCCACCACGCGCTACAAGGTGACCGCGTTCGTCATC
>DATJEJ010000100.1:0-10208 GCA_035496795.1 Candidatus Omnitrophota bacterium | reverse complement strand
GGGCAGGGCCTTCCGGATCGCGCGCACGAGGTCGGGGTTCTCGGGCATCGGCCGGTCGTCGGCCGAGAGGACGGCGATGTGCGCGTTCGTGCCCGCGATCCGCCGCTGCACCTGGTCCTCGAACCCGTTCATGACCGAGAGGACGATCGTCAGGGCCGCGGTCCCGACGAAGACGCCGCCGATCGCCAGCAGGCTGACGAGGGTGATGAAGTTGAGCCGCCGCTTCGAGCGCAGGTAGCGCGAGGCGATGATCCAGACGTAGCCCATCGATGGGTGCCGGGCGCCGCTCCGGGCGGAGCGCTAGGCGCCCTCCTCGTCGGTGCGTTCCTCGGGGCGCATCTGCGGGAAGAGGATCACGTCGCGGATGCTCCGCTGGTCGGCGAGCAGCATGACCAGCCGGTCGATCCCGATCCCCACGCCCCCCGTCGGCGGCATGCCGAGCTCCAGGGCGCGCAGGTAGTCCTCGTCCAGCATCTGCGCCTCCTCGTCCCCGCGCTCGCGCTGGCGCATCTGCGACTCGAACGCGCGGCGCTGCTCCAGCGGGTCGTTCTGCTCGGAGAAGCTGTTCGCGACCTCCATCCCCGCGGCGATCAGCTCGAAGCGCTCCACGACCGTGGCGTCGCCCCGGCGCGCCTTGGCGAGCGGCGAGACGTCCTTGGGATAGTCGAGGAGGAAGGTCGGCCGCTCGAGAAGGGGCTGCACCTTCTCCGAGATCACCTCGTCGAGGATCCGCCCCCATCCCAGCGCGGGATCGAGCTTCAGGCCGGCGCGCGCGGCCAGCGCGCGAAGATCCGCCTCCCCTTCCGGGAGGGCGGCGACGCCGAGCGCTTCCGCCGCGGCCTCCTTGTAGCGGAGCCGGTTCCAGGGGGGCGCGAAGTCGATCGTCCTCCCCTCATGCGGTACCAGGGTCCCGCCATGGAGGGACCGCACCGCGTGCACGATCAGATCCTGGGTCACTTCCATCATCGTCTCGTAGTCCGCGTACGCCTGGTAGAACTCGAGCATGGTGAACTCGGGGTTGTGGCTCCGGTCGATCCCCTCGTTCCGGAAGTCCTTCGCGATTTCGTAGACCCGCTCGAAGCCGCCGACGATGAGCCGCTTCAAGTAGAGCTCGTCGGCGATCCGCAGGTACAGCGGCATGTCGAGCGCGTTGTGGTGCGTCGTGAAGGGACGCGCCGCCGCCCCGCCGTAGAGCGGCTGCAGCACCGGCGTCTCCACCTCCAGATACCCCCGGGCGTCGAGAAACTCCCGGATGGAACGGATCAGGCGGGCGCGCGCCTTGAACACGGCGCGGACCTCGTCGTTCACGACGAGATCGGTGTAGCGCTGGCGGTAGCGGATCTCCACGTCGGTCAGGCCGTGCCACTTCTCGGGAAGGGAGCGCAGCGACTTGGCGAGGAGCGTCACCGCCGCGGCCTTGACCGTGATCTCGCCGGTCTTGGTCCGGAAGACCGACCCCTCGACGCCGATCCAATCCCCGAGATCGAAATCCAGCGCCTGGGCGTAGTCCTCGGGACCGAGCGCGTCCTCGCGCAGGTAGATCTGGAGCAGCCCGTCCTCGTCCTTCATGTGGGCGAACGAGGCCTTGCCGTGGCCGCGCTTCGTCATCAGGCGCCCGGCGACACGAACCGGCTGCCCGGAAGCCTCCAGGGCGGCGTGGTCCGCGCGGATCGCGGCGGAGCGGTGCGTGGCGTCGTAGCGGTAGGCGTACGGCTGGATCCCGCGCTCCTGGAGCGCCTGGAGCTTCGCGCGGCGGACTTCCTGAATGGACACGGGGCTCCCGCGATCGTGTGCGCTCCCGCCGCCTCCGGGCGCGGCACGTTGCCGCAGCGTGCGGGAAGTCGGGCGATTCTAGGGAGCGAACGAGGACGGGTCAAGCGCGCCGGGCTCGACGTCGCTGGCGGCGCCCGGCCGCGGGTGTCCGCACCCCGTGCAGTACGACCACTCCGGCGCGACGCGCTTGCCGCACTGCTCGCACGCGAGCTCCGCGCGCGTCCCGCATTCCGGACAGAAGGAGTAGTCGGCCGAGATGGTCGCGTGGCAGCCGCCGCAGATGCGCCCCGACTCGTCGGGGGTGTAGATCACGCGGCGCAGCTCGTCGATCGTCGTCTCGCCCGCGAGCGCCTTGGAGAGCCCGTCCTGTCCGATCGGCACCATGCCCGCCTCGATGGCGGCGGCGCGAATCATCGCCTCGGTGCCGCCCGAGGTGACCAGCCGGCGGAGCGATTCCTTCATCTCGAGGATCTCGTAGATGCCCGTGCGCCCGCGATAGCCGGTGCCGTTGCACGACTCGCATCCGGACGGGCGATAGAGCACCAGGCGCCGCGCGTCGCTGCCGGAGAGGCCCGCCGACCGCAGCAGGTCGGCCGAGGGGACGTAGGCGTCCTTGCACTTGGGACAGAGCGTCCGGACCAGGCGCATCGAGATCACCGCGATCAGCGCGGAGGAGACCATGTAGGGCGCCAGCCCCAGATCGACGAGCCGGGTCACCGCGGAGGCGGCGTCGTTCGTGTGCACGGTCGAGAGGACCAGGTGCCCCGTGATCGAGGCGCGGAACGCGATCTGCGCCGTCTCGGCGTCGCGCACCTCGCCCACCATCATGACGTCCGGATCCTGGCGGAGCATGGCGCGGAGCACCGAGGCGAAGGTCTTCTTGCTCTTCTCGTCCACCTGCACCTGGTTCACGCCCGGGACCTGGTGCTCGATCGGGTCCTCGGCCGTGATGATGTTCTTGGTGACCGAATGGATCTGCTCGAGGATGGAATAGAGGAGCGTCGTCTTGCCGCTTCCCGTCGGCCCGGTGACGATCAGGATCCCCTGCGGTCGCCCGGAGAATTCCCGGATGTCCGCCAGGCTCTCCGGCGTCAGCCCCAGCGTGTCCAGGCGGAGCGCCGCGCGCTCCTGGTCCACGATGCGGATCACGATCTTCTCGCCGTGCAGGGTCGGCAGCGTGGAGACGCGGAGATCGATGCGCCGCCCCTCGGACTCCACCCGGAAGCGGCCGTCCTGAGGCACCCGCTTCTCGGCGATGTCGAGGGCGGCGAGGATCTTGATGCGCGAGATCAAGGCACCCTGCGTCCACTTCGGCATCCGCTCCAGATCTTGAAGCAAACCGTCCACGCGCACGCGCACGCCCACGCCCTTGTCCTGGGGCTCGATGTGGATGTCGCTCGCCCGGAGCTCGACCGCGCGCGCGATGATCCAGTTCGCCAAACGAACGATCGGCGAGCCCGCGGCCAGCTCGGCCGCGTTCGCCGTCAGCGATTCCTCCTGCGCGTCCTCGACCAGCTCCCGCACCTCGCGCCCCGGATCGCTCTTGATGATGTTCTCGAGCACCTCCCCCACCGAATCGTCGAGGTGGTAGTAGCGCGTGATCGCTTCCAGGATCTCCGTGGGGGGTGCCAGGACCGGGCGCACGAAGTAGCCGCTCTGGAAGCGGATGTCCTCCATGGCCGAGGCGTTCAGCGGATCGGCCATCGCGACCCGGATCGTGTTCTGGTTCTCCTTGCCGACCGGGATCGCGGTGTAGCGCTTGGCCAGCTCCTCCTTGACCAGCGCGATCACCGCCTCGTCGATGGCGAGGGCCTGGAGATCCACGATCGGAAGCCCGAGCTGCTGGTGGAGGACCCTGCAGACGTCGCCTTCGGCCACGTAGCCGGCGCGCGCGAGGATCTGCCCCAGCGGCTCCTTCGTCTGCCGCTGGCGGCGAAGCGCTTCCTTGAGCTGGTCCTCCGTGATGAGGCCCGCCTCGAGGAGGTACTCCCCCACCTTCTTCCGCCTGCTCTCGGTCACCGATCGTTCCCCAGGGGTGGCGCCGGCATAGGACGAGGTCCGGCCGCGACCGAGAGGGCAATCGGCGTGCCACGGCAGACGCCGGCTCCACTCCGGCGAAATCGACGTCTGTTCTTCGGGTTAGGGTTTTCGGGGGTAGCGAGGCGGGGGTTCGCGAAACGGCTAAAAGCGGACGGGCTCAGGGAGAGCCGGTCCAGAGCTGGCCGGCGGCACAGAGGTCAGGGCGATCCGAGCCTCACCGCCCCGACCCCTTACCTGCGGGTCCGCTCTCCGGTGACGACGTAGCGCGTCACGCTGTAGAAATACGAGCCCCCTCGATGCCTTGCCTTCAGGTCGCGAAGGAATCGCCGCGCTTCCGCGAGCGTGATTCCCTTCTTGGCCTTGGCGAGCGAGAGGAAATCCTGAGCCCGGTCGTAGCCGTAGGTCCCCGGCTGGAATCGGTCGTTCGTCAGAACGTGGACGGCAATCGCAAGGCCACCGAAGCACCTGGCCCCCCGAAAGAGACCGAGGAGCCGACGACCCATCCACCCGTCGGAAGTCGCCATCCATCCCTGGGTCCAATCGCAGAAGGCGTGAACGAGCTTCCGCGCGAGCGCCTTGTCCCTGACGTTCCAGACCTGTGTATCCCAGTCCGTATGCTCCATGAGGACGCGTCCCGCGGGCTTGAGAACGCGACGGATCTCCTTGAGGAGTTGCGCGCGCTTGGCCGGCGGCAGGCACTCGATGAGCTCGACCGAGATCACCGCATCGAAGTGCTTCGATGGGAACGGGAGCTTTTCGCCCGCATCTCCAACGACGAGCTCAGCCCTACCGCTACCCGCATAGCGCGAGAGTCTCCGTCGCGCGACCTCGATCATTCGTTCGGATGAATCCAGCCCAACGACCCGCACCGTCCGGTGACGCCGGAGGATCTCCTCCAGCTCTTGGCCGAATCCACAGCCTACGTCGAGAAGCGCTCCCCTCGCCGGGGTGCGAGTCGATCGATGAGAAACGCACGCTGGAGCGCCTGATCCGTCCGCTTAGGTTTCATGAGAGTTAATGAGCGCGACGGTCTGTCGCGTCAATCCATCAAGACACTTGTCCATCGATTCACCGCCGCTAGCGGCGGTAAAACTTTGGCCGTGGGTCTCGCCTCGACTGAAATGTAGGACGAGCAATCGTCGGAAGGTCGCGACGCAATCCTTGGACGCGAGGGGAGGCAGCCGCGGAGGGCGCCTCCCGGAGGCCCGCCGAGGCGATCACCAAACGAGAGAAGAGAGTCGGGCCGGAGGGCGGCCGCCCGAAGGGCTGCCTCCCCTCGCGCCAAAGGCAGTGCGCTCGGCCGCCAGTAGGCAAGGCCGTCGAGTGGTTAAGTCTTGGCGCCGCCGTTCTTCACAGTAGGGCGTTCCAGCGCGAGCTTGTCCATCTCCTCGCCAAACCGCACCGAGTAATCCCCGTTGAAGCAGGCGTAGCAGTGCGCGTCCGGCTTCTCCACGCAGGAGCGCAGCCCCTCCATGGAGAGATAGCCCAGGGAGTCCACGTGCAGGTATTTCCGGATCTCCTCGATCGTGTGCGAGGAGGCGATCAGCTCGCGGCGGTTGGGCGTGTCGATGCCGTAGTAGCAGGACCAGCCGATCGGCGGGCTGGAGACCCGGAAGTGGACCTCCTTCGCGCCGGCGGCGCGGATCATCATGACGAGGCTCCGGCTGGTGGTGCCCCGCACGATCGAGTCGTCCACGACCACGACGCGCTTGCCGTCCAGGATGCGGCGCACCGCGTTGAACTTCATGTTCACGCCGAAGGAGCGCGTGATCTGCTCGGGGGCGATGAACGTGCGCCCGACGTAGTGGTTGCGGATCAGGCCCAGCTCGAAGGGAAGCCCCGACGCCTCGGCGAAGCCCAGGGCTGCGGAGTTGCTGGAGTCGGGCACCGAGATGACGATGTCGGCGTCGGCCGGATGCTCCTCGGCCAGGCGCCGTCCCAGCTTCCGCCGCACCGAGTCCACGCTCGCGCCGAAGACGACGCTGTCGGGGCGGGAGAAGTAGATCAGCTCGAAGACGCAGGCGCGCTGCGCCTCGGGCGCGAGGATCCGGAACGACCGCACCCCGTTCCGGTCGATGACCACCATCTCCCCCGGGTCGATCTCGCGGACGAAGTCGGCGCCGACGATGTCGAGCGCGCAGGTCTCGCTCGCGAGCACGTGCGCCGTGCCGCGCCGTCCCAGGCAGAGCGGGCGGAAGCCGCGCGGATCGCGCACCCCGACCAGGGTCTCCCCCGCGAGGATCACGAGCGAGTAGGCGCCCTGGCAGCGCGCCAGCGCCTCGGGGATCATCCGCTCCAGCTCCGTCGCTTTGGAGCGAGCGATCAGGTGGAGGATCACCTCGGTGTCGCTGGTGGTCTGGAAGATGGAGCCCTGCTCCTCCATCTCGCGCCGCATCTCGAGCGCGTTCACGAGATTCCCGTTGTGCCCGATCGCGAGGTCCCCCTCGCGGTAGTTCACGACAAGCGGCTGGGCATTCTGCGGATGGTTGCGACCCGTGGTCGAATAGCGGTTGTGCCCGATCGCGACGTGGCCCGTGAGGCGGTCGAGGACGCCGCCGGCGAAGACGTCGGAGACGAGGCCCAGGCCGCGGTGGGCGTGGAATTCCTGCCCGTCGCTGGCCACGATCCCGGCGCTCTCCTGCCCGCGATGCTGGAGGGCGTAGAGTCCGGCGTAGGCGAGGCGCGCCGCGTTCTCCGCGCCCCAGATGCCGAACACGCCGCATTCCTCCCGCAGCCGGTCGTCCTGCGCTTCGTCCACGATGGCTCCTCTCAGGTGGTGGTGGCCGCGGCCGCCGGCTCCGGCGCCGCGAGAAACGTTTCGATGCGCGTCCAGGGCACGGGACCCGGAAGAACGAGCCACGACTCCGAATGAGGATTCACGAGGAGCCCCCGGCCGGCGTGCTCCACCGGCCCCAGCGCCTCGAGCGCCCCATCCCGCCCGGGACTTCCGCCGGGCCCCCGGGTCCAGAGCCACCAGACCCGCCCCCGCCGGATGGCCGCGAGCCCCGCGAGGGGGTGCTCCCGCTGCAGGCGGTCGAGCAGCCCGGCGTCCCGCGTATCTCCGCGCGGGCGCGTCAGGAGGCCCCAGCTCCCCTCGGGCGGCGCCCAGGCCTCCCCCCGCTCGGAGGCGGCGATCAGCCGGTAGCGCTCCTTGTTTGGATTCACGAAGAAGTTGCTGGTCTCCACCGCATTGAGGAGGGCGGCGTCCAGCTCCCGGGCCGCGGCCGAGCCCGGGGTCCTGGCCTTCCCCGCCGGCTCGAACAGGACCACCTCTTCCCGCACCAGCCGCACCAGCTCATGACCCGCGGGAAGGAGGGCCCGGCCGGCGTCCAGCGCGGTCAACGCGGTGAGGTCGGGGATCTTGAGCCGCACCAGGAGGACCGCGCTCATCCCGCCCTCCCCGCCGGGACGGCGGCGCCCAATCGGACGGCCAGCGACCGGAAGAGGAAGGCCCCGGGCCCGTCTCCCTCCAGCGCCCCCACGTTCCCCACCGCCTGGCGCCGCGCCTCGCCCCAGGGTCCGGGCAGGTCCAGCGGAACGTGCTTCAGGGCGTTCGCGCGCTCGGGGTGGGGCATGAACGCCAGGACGTTTCCCCCCCGATTCGTGATGCCGGCCGCGTGGAGCATCGCCCCGTTGGGGTCGTCCGGCCAGCCGCGCGCGGGCGAGCCGTCCGGCGCCACGTAGCGGAGGAGCGCCAACCCCTCCGACTCGATCGCGCGGAGCACTTCTGGATCGGCGGTCTCGAAGCGTCCCTCCCCGTGCGCCATCGGGAGCGGCACCACGGCGCCGGGTTCGAGCGCGGCGGTGAAGGCGACGCGTCCCGGTCCCTCCTGGGCCCGCACCCAGATCCAGCGGCAGAGATACCCCTGGCGACGCGGCGCCCGGTTGGGCGCGAGCGCCAGCTCGACGCGGCCGGGGCGGATCCCGGGAACGAGCCCCGCCTCCACCAGCACCTGCGCCCCATTGCAGATTCCGAGCACGATCTTTCCCCGCTCCGACTCGGCCGCGATCCGCTCGACGGCGGGAAGCTTGGCCGCGACCGCCCCCGCGCGGATCCGGTCCTGGAACGCGAACCCGCCCGGCAGGAGATACGCGTCGAACTCGGAGAGAACCGACGCGGGCTCGTTGAAGCGGAGGATCGACGCTTCGATTCCCACGCGCTCCAGCGCCCGCGCGCTCTCGTACTCGCAGTTGACGCCCGGAATCTGGATCACCGCCGCGCGCGCCATGGTCATGCCTCCACGTACGGACGGAGCGCGCCGCCGTAGAGATCGCGCAGCTCGGCGAGGTCCGCCTCGATCAGGGTCGTGCCGCCGTCCAGGAAGCGGAGCTTCGGCTCGGGGAGCGTGCGGCCGATCATCGTCGCGTCCACTCCTTCCTTGGCGAAGAGATCGAGCAGCGCGCCCAGCGCGTCGTTCGACGCCTCCATCAGGAACCCCGGCGCTTCGGCGTAGAGCCGGACCTCGGCCGGCGTGTCGCCCAGCGCGGAGATCGGAATCTGCAGTCCGAAGCCCCCCGACGCGAAGCCGCCGAGCGCCATCTCCATCGCGGCGACCGCCAGGCCGCCTTCGGAGATGTCGTGGCAGGAGCGCACCAGACCGCGCCGCACCGCCTCGCGCACGGCGTTCAGCCGCCGGCGCTCCAGATCGAAATCGAGCGGCGGAAGCGTACCGCCGGTCTCCCCCGTGAGGCGGTGCCGGAGCTGTGAGGCGCCGGTGGCCTCACCGCGCGGCCCGCTCAGGACGAGCACGCCCGGATGGGCGCGAAGCGCCGACGAGACGGCGACGCTGTAGTCCTCCAGGATGCCGAGCGCGGCCACGATCGGCGAGGGCTCGATGGAGCGCCCGGTCGCCGACTCGTTGTAGAAGGAGACGTTGCCCGAGACCACGGCGACCGGCGGGCCCGAGGGCCCCCCGGGCGCGAGCTCGCGCGCGGCGTCGCCCAGGCCGCGGACGCTGCGCACGAACTCGTCGAAGACCTCGGGGTCTTCCGGATTGCCGAAGTTGAGGCAGTCGGTGAGCGCGATCGGGCGGGCGCCGACGCAGGCGAGGTTCCGGAGCGCCTCCAGCACGACGTGCGCCGTCCCCCAGTACGGATCGGCCGCGACGTACCACGGGTTTCCGTCCACGGTGAGGGCGCAGCCGAGCGGCGCGCCGGGCACGGGCGCCAGCACCGACGCGTCCGCCTCTCCGGCCCGGATCACGACGCGCGCCTGCACCTCGGTGTCGTAGTAGCGGAGGATCGGAGCGCGCGAGGCGACGTTCGGCGACGTGATCATCGAGCGGAAGAAGGCGCCGTGGTCCTTCACGGGCGGCAGCGGCGTCTCGGGCGGCTCGGCGGGGCGCGGCCGACGCGGGCGGTCGTGCTCGATGCCGGCGGTGATCACCTCGACCGGGGCCTCGGCCACGGGCTGGCCGGCGCGGAGGATCCGGTAGCGCTGGTCCGCGCGCACCCGCCCCGCCACGGCGGCGCGCGCGCCGTGATAGACGAGCGGGAGGGCGTAGTCCTCGTTGTAGATCTTGAGGAGCCCCTCGGCGAGCCGCTCCGGCACCACGAGCGCGAAGCGCTCCTGGGTCTCGGAGCAGGCGATCACCTCGGCCGGATAGTCGCCGGGCGCCGTGGGGATCTGGTCCAGGTCCACGTCCATCCCGAACCCGCCGGCCGCGGCCAGCTCGCTGGAGGCGCACGCGATCCCGCCGGCGCCGAGGTCCTTGAAGCCGAACGCCGCCCGCTGCGCGTCCAGCCAATCGAGCGCGGCCCGATTGGCTTCGAAGAGCACGCGCTTCAGGAAGGGGTCGGGCACCTGCACGTGGCCGCGCTGCCCTTCGGTGTTCTCCTCGAGGATGGCCGACGCGAAGGAGGCGCCTCCGAACCCGGTCTCGTCGGTCGGCTTCCCCACCAATACGAAGACGTAGGGCTCGCGCGCGGCCGCTTCCGGCACGCGGCTCCGCACGATGCGGTCGGCGCGCACCAGCCCCAGCGCCACGACGTTCACGAGGCAGTTCTCGTCGAAGCGCGGCGAGAAGAAGACGTCCCCTCCGAGGTTGGGGACGCCCAGGGCGTTTGCGTACTGCCAGATCCCGTCCACGACACCGCGCACGATCTCCCGCACCGAGGAGGCGCGCGGACCCTCGGGATCGCCGAAGCGGAGCGCGTCCAGGACGCCGATCACCTCCGCGCCCATGCAGTTCACGTCGCGCACGATGCCGCCGATGCCGGTGGCGGCGCCCTCGACCGGCACGACCGGGGAGGGCTGGTTGTGGCTCTCGTGCGCGAAGACGAGCGCGTACTCCACGCCCTTCCAGGTGCCGAAGCGCACGACGCCGGCGTCCTCCCCCGGGCCCAGGATCACGTCGGGGCTCTTCGTGGGAAGGTGCGCCTGGAGCACGCGGCGG
>DATJEJ010000099.1:0-2581 GCA_035496795.1 Candidatus Omnitrophota bacterium | reverse complement strand
TCCTGTCGGCGGGAGCGACACTGGTGGCGCAGGAGAGCCTGGTCCACGACATCGATTCCACGCTGGGAATCCCGGACAATCCGTCGAAGGAGATCGGGATCCGCGACCACAGGCGCTTCGGCACCGCGATCCGTCCGGTGGACGTGGTGTGGCTGGGACGCAGCGCCGATTCCCGCGGCGATCTCATCGTGCACCTTCCGAAGCAGAAGGTCCTGTTCGCGGGAGACCTGGTCTGGAACAAATCGATCCCGTGGCTCCTGGACCCCGGCTTCGACAAGGCCGGCTGGTATGCCTCGCTCGATTCGCTCATGGCGCCGCGCTATGCCGCGAACGTGCTCGTGCCGGGGCACGGACTGATCGCCAAGCCGGGCGAGGGGATCCGCTTCACGCGAAACTACATCCGCGACGCCGACGACAAGGCGACCCGTCTCGCGGGGTGGGGCCAGACGCTGGCCGAGCCGCGCAAGTGGGGGTACCTGGGGCCCTACGAGGGGATGGAGTTCTACCAGGAAGTCCACTTCATGAACATGAAGCGCCTTCTCGCCGAGGCGAAGGGCGTCAAGACCAAGGGGCGTGTCAAGGTTCGGGCGATGCGCCAATAGCCGCGCGTTCTGTGCAGGTACGCGGCGTCGCCTGGGTCCGGCCCCGATCCGGATCGCGACGCCGCTTTTTGTTTGCGTTCTCGCCGGGGCCGCCGGCTGCTCGTCGAGCCCAGCTTCGCTCGAAGGGCGCACGGCGCGTCAGGCCGCCGAGCGCTATTTCGCCGCGCTGGCGGCTCACGACGACGGTGTCGCGCGGTGCCTCGCATCCTGCCGGGCAGGCGGTCCCGCGTTTCGAGGCGCGACGGTCCTTCGCGTCGGGGGTCTGGAATCGGTCTCGGTCCGAACCCTGGATTCGCTGGCCGCCGCCTCCGGCGACGAGGAGCGGAGAGCCGCCCTCGAGTTTGCGGAAGCCGGCGAAGAGACCGCGGACTCGCTCTGGATCCGGGCGGACGCGGCGTTCCGGCGCGCCAGGATGTTCGGCGATGCCGTCCGCGCCGCGGGGATGTCGCGTACCGGGGGAGCGGACTCCATTCTCCGCGTCTGCCGGATCCGCGTCCGGGTGCGCTGGGCGGGTCCGCTCGTGGGTCCGGAGCCGGTGGACCGGGAGCACGTTCTGCGGACGATGGCCGCTTCCGGCGGGCGCTGGATCGTCTTCTCCCTCCTTCCGCGGGACCGGGACCCCTGGGCGGCCCTCTTCGGACCCCGCCGCATTTGACCCGCGCCCGGGGATGATGCTAGGTTTCTGGTCCCACGCACGATCCCGAAAGCACTTACGACGAGGTGGCGAGACGCCGATGAACGTGAAGACCGGCTTCTATTTTGGATACTGGGCGTGGGCCCGGGGGCTTGGGCGCGAGCGGGGATGAACGATCCCGGCCCGCGCCGAGGCCCCGCCCATTGCCGGATCTCCGGCAGTGGGCGTTTCTATTCCTGAGGATGCCATGGTCATCGTCCTTCATCGCGACGCCACGCCCGAGCAGCGCCACGCGGTCGAAGCGCGCCTGCGCGACCTGGGGTTCCAGGTCGTCTACTCCCCGAACGGGACGCAGGTGACGATGGCCGCCGTGGGCGAGGGGACGATGCCGCCGATGGACGAGATGCGCTCGCTGCCCGGCGTCGAGGAGGTGCGCCGCATCCCCTCTCCCTTCAAGCTCGCGAGCCGCACGTTTCGCAAGGAGACGACGATCGTCCGCGTGGGGGACGTGGAGATCGGCGGGAATTCGATCGTCCTGATGGCGGGCCCCTGCACCATCGAATCCGAGGAGCAACTGGTGAAGACGGGCGCCGCGGTGCGCGCCGCGGGAGCCCGCATCATGCGAGGGGGCGCCTTCAAGCCGCGCACGTCCCCGTACTCCTTCCAGGGCCTTGGGGAAGAGGGGCTCAAGCTGATGCGGCGCGTCGCCGACATGCACGGGCTCCTCGTCATCTCCGAGGTGATGGACAAGAGCCAGATCGCCCTCATGGACAAGTACGTCGACATCTTCCAGGTGGGCGCCCGGAACATGCAGAACTATCCGCTGCTCCGCGATCTGGGAAGCGTCGAGCGCCCGGTTCTGGTGAAGCGGGGCCTGGCGGCGACCGTGGACGAGTGGCTGATGAGCGCCGAATACGTGATGTCGGGCGGGAATGACCGCGTGCTGGTCTGCGAGCGCGGCATCCGCGCGTACGAGACCTACACCCGGAACACCCTCGACCTGAACGCCGTCGCGGTCGCCAAGTCGCTCAGCCACCTTCCGGTCATCGTGGATCCGAGCCACGCGGCCGGGATCCGCGACAAGGTGCCACCGCTCGCTCGAGCCGCCATCGCGGCCGGCGCCGACGGCCTCCTGGTCGAGGTGCACTACGACCCCGAGAGCGCCATCTGCGACGGCCCGCAGTCGCTCTTCCCGGATCAGTTCGCCGAGCTCACCGCGCAGATCCGCATGATCGCCGAGGCGGTGGGGCGAACGCTGTGACGCGGCGCCGGCGCGGCGGCCCGGCCCCGCGGCGCGAAGGATCGCGCGGTCCCGGAGCGCCCGCGCGCGGCGACGGGCACGGAG
>DATJEJ010000098.1:0-4098 GCA_035496795.1 Candidatus Omnitrophota bacterium | reverse complement strand
GGACGGCGACAACGTGATCGGCAACCACGTGAAGGTGAAGGTGGTGAAGAACAAGGTCGCGGCCCCCTTCAAGGAAGCCGAGTTCGACATCCTCTACAACGAGGGGATCTCGCGCGAGGGCGAGCTGCTCGACCTGGCCGTGGAGCGCAACCTGGTCCAGAAGAGCGGCACCTGGTTCAGCTACGGCGAGGAGCGCATCGGGCAGGGGCGCGAGAACGCACGGCTCTGGCTGCGGGAGCATCCCGACGCCTTCGCCGAGCTCTCCGTGAAGATGCGCGAGGCGCTGGGGCTGACGCGCGGCGCCGCGGCGGAAGCGGAGGAGAACGGCACCGAGCCGAAGGCGGCGGCTCCTTCCGGCGACCGGCGGGTCCGGATCTAGGACGGAGCCATGCGACGACCGATGTCGCCCGAGCAGGCGGCGTCGGACGATTCGGCCAAGGAAGCGGCGCTCCGGATCCTGGCCCGCGGTCCTCGCACGGAGCGCGAGGTGGCGGACCGGCTGATCGAGCGCGGCTACGTACCGGACGCGGTGGAGCGCGCCGTGGAGCGCCTCCGCCGCGTCTCGCTTCTGGACGACCGGGCCTATCTCGCCTGGTTCGTGCGCGCCGAGCTCGGCCGAAAGCCGCAGGCCCTCCGTCTGATCGAGACGAAGCTCGCGCGCCACGGCCTGCCGCGGCCGCTGGTCGCCGCCGCGGAAGAGGCGATCCGCGCCGACGCCGACCTGGCGGAGCGCGCGCTGGACACCGAGGAGGGGCGCGCCGGGGCGGCCGCGCGCGAAGTGGGCAGGAAGCTCGCGCGGCGCGACCCGGAGGAGCGGCGGCGGCTCCTCCAATCGGCCCTCTTGCGCCGCGGCTTCTCCTGGGACACCATCCGGGATCTCGTGTCCGAGCGATCCCATCCGGAGTCATGACTTCCTGATGCCCAAGACCACGAACGAGCTGCGCCGGACCTTCCTCGACTTCTACAAGGACCGGGGCCATCCGCATCTGCCCATGGCCCCCCTCGTCCCGCTGGACGACCCGACCCTTCTGTTCACCTCGGCGGGGATGGTGCCGTTCAAGTCCTACTACGCCTCGCCGGTCGCGCCGCCGACGCGCCGCGCGGTCACGGTGCAGCGCTGCCTGCGGCTCACCGACATCGAGAACATCGGCGTCACCGTGCGCCACTGCACGCTGTTCGAGATGCTCGGCAACTTCTCCTTCGGGGACTACTTCAAGAAGGAAGCGATCGAGTGGGCGTGGGAGCTGATCACCGTGACGCTCGGGATGCCGAAGGAGCGCCTCTTCCCCTCGGTCTTCCGCGAGGACGACGAGGCGTTCGACCTGTGGGCCAAGCACATCGGCCTGGGGTCTGCGCGCGTCACGCGCCTGGACGAGAAGGACAACTTCTGGGGACCGGCGGGCGGCTCGGGACCCTGCGGGCCCTGCTCCGAGATCTACTGGGACCAGGGGCCGGGCACGGGATGCGGCCGGCCGGAGTGCGCGCCCGGATGCGACTGCGAGCGCTACCTCGAGTTCTACAACCTGGTCTTTCCGCAGTACGACCAGGCGCCCGACGGCTCGCGCAAGCCGCTGCCCAACCGCGGCATCGACACCGGGATGGGGCTCGAGCGGCTGGCGATGATCCTCCAGGGCGTCCCCTCGATCTACGACAACGACCTGCTCCGTCCAATCGGCGACGCGGTGAAGCGGATGGGCTCGCCCAAGGCGTCGCAGGGGGACCGCGGGCGCCGCGCCGCGCGCGTCATCACCGACCACGTGCGGGCCTTGGTCTTCACCTTTGCCGAGGGCGTGCGTCCCTCGAACGAGGGACGCGGCTACGTGGCGCGCCGGCTGCTTCGCCGCGCGGCGCGGTTCGGGCGCGACCTGGAGATCCACGGCCCCTTCCTCTCGCGCCTGGTTCCACCCGTGGTCGACGCCATGGCCGCCTACGAAGAGTACGAGTACCTCCGCCGCGAGCAGGCGGCGGTGGCGGCGGCGATCCACGAGGAGGAGGCGCGCTTTGCGGAGACGCTCGAGACGGGCATGACCCGCTTCGAGGAGACGGCCGATTCCCTCGCGAAGGCGGGAAGCCGGGTCTATCCCGGAAGCGCCGCCTTCATGCTGTACGACACCTACGGTTTTCCGATCGACCTCACGGCGGAGCTCGCGCGGGAGCGCGGGCTGGACGTCGACATGCCGGCCTACGAGGCGGCCATGGAGGAGCAGCGCGACCGGGCGCGCAAGGCGGGGCGCTTCGAGACGCGCCGGAAGACGGCGGGGCCGTGGCAGGAGCTCACGCGCGGGGATCACTCCAAGTTCGTCGGCTACGACCGGCTCGCGGTCGAGGACGTCTCGATTCGAAGCCTGCGCGACGTGCCCGCCGAGGCCGGCGGCCCGCGCGAGGTGGAGCTCACGCTGGACACCACCCCCTTCTACGCCGAGGGGGGCGGACAGGTCGGGGACACGGGATGGCTCGAGGCGATGCCGGGCGCGGCCCCCGCGCGGCTTCGCGTCGTGGACACGGTGAAGGAAGCCGATCTCACCGTGCATCGCGCCGAGGTCGTGGAGGGCGCGCCGCACGCGGGCCCCTACCGCGCGAGCGTGGATGCGGCGAAGCGCGCCGCGACCGAGCGGAACCACACGGCGACGCATCTGCTCCACGCCGCGCTTCGCGCGCGGCTCGGCACCGGCGTGAAGCAGGCGGGGTCGCTCGTCGCTCCCGACCGGCTCCGCTTCGACTTCAGCTACGGCAAGGCGCTCACGCCCGAGGACCTGCACGCGATCGAATCGGAAGTGAACCGGAACCTCCTCGAGGATCTCCCGGTCGCGACCGAGGTCACGTCGCTCAAGGAGGCGCAGGAGCGGGGCGCGATGGCGCTCTTCGGCGAGAAGTACGGCGAGCGCGTGCGGCAGGTCATCGTGGACGGCGTGAGCCGCGAGCTCTGCGGGGGCTGCCACGTATCCCGCACGGGCGAGATCGGCTACCTCCGGATCGAGTCCGAGTCGGCCATCGCCTCCGGCGTGCGCCGCATCGAGGCGGTGACGGGGGCGCTGGCGTACCAGCGGGCGGACGAGGACCGGGCGCTCCTCCGGGAGATCGCGCACCGCCTGGGCGCTCCCCGGGAACAGCTCGCCGAGCGGCTGCGGCAGATCCAGGAGGAGGCGCGGGCGCTTCGCGACGAGCGGGCGAAGCAGAGCCAAGGCGCGCTGCTCGAGCGCGTGCACGCGCTGATCGCCGAGGCGAAGAGCCGCGGCGAGGCCGTGATCACCGCGCGGCTCGAGGCGGGCAGCGTGGACGAGCTGCGCCAGGCGGGGGACGTCGTGCGGAAGGCGCTGCCGGGCGGCGGGGCGCTCCTTCTCGCCGTCATCGACGGCAAGCTCTCCGTGGCGGCGGTGGTCGGCCCGCAGGCGACCGATCGCCTCCAGGCCGACCAGTGGGTGCGCGACGCGGTGTCGGTCGCGGGCGGGAAGGGCGGCGGCAAGAAGGACTCGGCGCTGGCGGGCGCCAAGGACCCCGCGCTCGCGGGCGAGGTGCTCGAACGGGGCGCCGCCTACGCCGCCGAGCGGATGAAGGGCGCCGGCGCCGGGGCCCAATCGGGTTCGGGCGCATGAAGGCGCTCGTCCTCTCCGGCGGCAAGGGAACGCGGCTCCGCCCCATCACGCACACCGGCGCCAAGCAGCTCATCCCGGTCGCGAACAAGCCGATCCTCTTCTACGTGCTCGAGGCGATCCGGGACGCGGGGATCACCGACGTCGGCATCGTCGTCGGCGATACCGAGAACGAGATCCGGGCCGCGGTCGGCGACGGCTCCGCGTTCGGCATCCGGGCCGACTACATCCGCCAGGACCAGCCGCTGGGGCTGGCCCACGCGGTGAAGGTCGCGCGCGGCTACCTGGGGCAGGACCCCTTCGTCATGTTCCTCGGCGACAACCTGATCCTGGACGGCATCCGCACGCTGGTGGACGAGTTCCGCCTCGAGCAGCCGAACAGCGAGATCCTCCTGGCGCGGGTGCCCCATCCCGAGGAGTTCGGCGTGGCCGAGCTGGAGGGCGATCACGTCGTGCGCCTGGTGGAGAAGCCCAAGCAGCCCAAGTCCGACCTCGCGCTGGTCGGCGT
>DATJEJ010000097.1:0-7394 GCA_035496795.1 Candidatus Omnitrophota bacterium | reverse complement strand
CGGGCCAGCGACACCCGCTGGAGCATTCCGCGCGAGAAGCGCTCGACGGGCGTCCTGACGAAGGCGCCCATGCCGAACCGCCCCAGAAGCTCCAGCGCGCGCGCATCGGGATGGCGCACGCCGGTCAGCTTCCCGAACAGGCTCAGATTCTCGAGAGGGGTCAGTCCCAGGTACAGCAGCGGCCGGTGCGAGGCGAAGCCCATCGCCCGCCGCGCCTCACGGCGCGACTTCTTCAACGGGGCGCCGTCGAACAGGATCTCTCCCTGGTCGGGCTCGAGGAGGGTGGCCAGGATGCGGGCGAGGGTGGTCTTGCCGGAGCCGTTCCGGCCGGCGAGCAGGACGACGTCACCGGCCGCGAGCGCGATCGAGGCGTCCCGGAGGATCCAGCGCGATTCGAATCGTTTTCGGATGCCCGCGGCGCGGAGAACGGCGCCCCAGGCGGCCGTGGTCGGCGGAGCCCCTGCGATCACGCCGTGGGTCAGCGGGCTTTCGCGTGCGGCTCGTCGGCGAGGATCGTCTCGAGCCGGCGCTTGAGGTTGCCGCGGATCAGCGCGTGGCTCTCCGGGCTGACATCGCCGCGCTCGACGCCCTGGTCGAGAGCCGCGATGAGATAGAGATAGGTGTCGGCCATCTCGTTACCGTTTCCGCCATTCGTCGAGGGCGAATGGCGAGACTTTGCGGGGCTGATCCCAGTCGCTGCCGACTCCCCCGCCACAACGGCCCCCGTCCGCGCCGCCGCCGGAGACCCCTGAACCCGCGCGGTCGACCCGGACGGCGCCACCGCCGCCGGATGACCCGACGCCTGCGCCGCCATGTGCTTCTCCTTCATGTGCCGCGACCCGCGCCGCGAGGCGAACCACAGCGCCGCCGCGATCACGAACGGCGCGGCCAGGAAGGGATACACCTTGGGATTGGAGAAGAACCCCGCGCCTCCGACCCTCATCGAGACCTCGGCGCCGACCGGAAGCTCGGAGCCGATGTACATGGCGTAGGTCTTTCCGCCCTGCGCCCGCGTTCCGTTGGCCGTGAGCTGGGTGGATTCGACGTGCAGCTTGGGGTCGTCGAGGAGCACCGTCATCTGGCGCGTCGGGAAGTAGAGCCGGTGCGAGAGATCCATCCGTCCGGAGAGCGGAATCGTGTAGGTGAAGGAGAGCGGCCGCTGTCCCGGCGGGATCGGCCGCATCGACATCATCTCGCGCCCCTGGACGTGCACCGAAGGCTCGTCCAGACCCAGCCCCGGCTTGAAGTCCTTGATCGACGCGGGCAGCCCCACCGTCATGCCCGACGGCATCGCGTGGTTCGCGCCGACGCCCAGGTAGGCCGTGTTCGCGTCGTTCTGGAAGATCAGGATCTCGGTGACGTGGAGGCCGTCGTCCTTCCGCTCCACGATCACGTGATGGTCCTGGACCTTCACCGCGGCGAAGTCCTTCCCCACGTCGTAGACCTGCATGTCCTGCGACGCGGCGCCGTTCTGGATCGCGAGCGGCCCCTCGGTGTAGAAGGCGCCCTCGTACTCGGTGGAGAGGTAGTATTCGAGGCCCGCGCCGTCGGTGATGCCGGTGAAGCGGAAGCCTCCCTCCGGATCGGAGGGAACCGTGCCGCCCGGAAGCTCCTCGTTTCCGCGCACCACGTGGATCGAGACCGGCGCGCCCTTCACCGGAGCGCGCTCGGCGCCCTTCAATACGTGCCCCGTGATGGTGACGGCCCACGCCGGCATCGCGAGCAGGGCCAGGACCAGCGCCAGGAGCAGCACCGCGGCCGGAAGCGCGAGAATGCGCAGAGTCTGCTTCGTCATGACCGGTTCACCTCGATGGCTGCGGGGCGGGCCCGCTTGTACTCTTCGATCATCCGTTCCACGCGGTCCCCTCCCTCGATGACGGTCGGCTTCAACCCGCGCCGCGGGCCGCCCAGCCGATCCTCCTCGGCGAGCACGGCGAGCACCTCGTTCATGGTCTCCTCCCGCATGCGGGCGTGATCCTCGGGAGAGATCTTGCCGGAGTCCTTGTCGAAGTCGAGGTCGAGGAGCTGGCTGTAGAGGCGCCCCTTCTTCTCGGCGATCGAGCGGCGGACGGAGGCGTCGGCCGCCTCGATGTGCGACCGCTGCCCCCGGTAGAACCAGAGCGGCGAGAGGACGAACAGGGCGACGGCCAGGGCGAGGCAGACCTGAGCGAGAACGATCATAGGCGTGGCGGCTCCGTCGTCATTCCTGGAGCCTCCGGTACTCCTCTTCGGCCCGCGCGCGCAGTGCGGCGTCGCGGGCATCGGGGTCGTTGCGGAACGGCGCGTCCGGGCCGTCCGCGGGTGGCGCCGCCGGAGCCGCGAGCTGATTCTGGCGGCGCCAGCGAACGAGGACGAACGACGCGATCAGGAGGCCCATCACGGTCGCCACCACGGGCGCCGCCCAGACGAGCAGGTTGAACCCTTTCGCCTTGGGCGCTCCGAGAATGACCTCGCCGTACTGACTGACGAGCGCGGCCTCGATCTGATCCTTGGTCTTCCCTCCCTTGACTTCGGCATCCACGTAGGCCCGCATGGCCTTTCCCGTCTCGCACGTGCAGCCGGTGAGGATCTCCCCGCACGAGCAGGGGCAGATGATTCCGTCCGTGATGGTCTTGGCGGGATCCTTCTTGGCCAACGCCGGAGCGCTCAGCGCGCCGGAGAGCAGCACCGAACCCACGAGAATGCCGAAGAACAGCCGGAGGACGCGCGTCATCCGCCCAGCTTCTCCTCGCGCCGCAGCCGCATCTTGTCGGTGAGCGCGATGATCGTCCCGAACACCATGACCACGCCGCCCAGCCAGATGAAGCTGACCAGCGGATTGATGTAGGCCTGGATCGAGACCGAGCCGTCGTCGTTCACGCCGCCGAGGATCATGTAGAGGTCCTCGGAGGGGGTCTGGTGCAGCGCGATCTCGGTCATCGGCTGCTGCGACTTGAAGTACATCGATTTCGCGGGATGGGCCAGTCCGAGCGACTTGCCGTTCCGGTTCACGTCGAGCACGGCGCGCGTCTGCTGGGCGTTGGCGACCTGCTTCTCCTCGACGCCGCGCAGCGTGAGGGCGTAGGGACCGAGCGAGAGCTTCTCCCCCTCGCGGAGGGGGCCGTGCGCCTCCTTCTGGAACACGGTCGAGCCCAGCACGCCGACGAAGACCAGGACCATGCCCGCGTGCACGATGTAGCCGCCGTAGCGGCGCTTGTTCTTCTGGACCAGGCTGACCATCGCCATCGCGCCCTTGGCCTCGGCCACGTCCTTCCGCGCCTGCAGGCCGCGGGCGAACTCCATCACGATCGTCGAGACCACGAAGGCCACGCCGAACACGCAGACGACGGGATAGAGGCCGTGCAGCCCGAGGGGGATGCCGATCACCGCGGCGAGCACGCCGACGAAGGTCGGAATCAGGAGATTCCGCTTCAGCACCGACGCGGTCGCCCGCTTCCAGGAGAGCACCGGGCCCGCGCCCGTCAACAGGAGCAGGGCGAGCGCGATCGGGACGTTCACGCGATTGAAGAAGGGCGCCGAGACCGAGATCTTGGAGCCCGTGACGGCCTCGCTCACCACCGGGAAGATGGTCCCGAGGAAGGTGGCGAAGCAGAGCGCCACGAAGAGCACGTTGTTGAAGAGGAAGGAGCCCTCGCGGCTGACCACGGCGTCCAGCCGGTTCTCACTCTCGAGCAGCGCCTTCCGGTAGAGGATCAGCGCGGCCGCGATCGTGCTGGAGATCAGGATGAAGCCCATGAACCAGGGGCCGATGTTCGACTCGGTGAAGGAGTGCACCGAGGTGAGCACCCCCGACCGGGTGAGGAACGTCCCGAAGATGGAGAGCTCGAACGTCAGCACGATCAGCGCCACGTTCCAGGTCTTCAGCATGCCGCGCCGCTGCTCGATCATGACCGAGTGGAGGAACGCGGTCCCCACCAGCCACGGCATGAGCGAGGCGTTCTCGACCGGATCCCAGCCCCAGTAGCCGCCCCAGCCCAGCTCGATGTAGGCCCAGCGGGCGCCCATGAGGATTCCGGTCCCCAGGAACATCCAGTTGAAGAGCGTCCAGCGGCGGACCTCCTCGATCCAGCGCGTGCCGGTCCGGTTCATGAGCAGCACCGCGATCCCGAAGGCGAAGGGGATGATGAACCCGACGTACCCCGTATAGAGGATGGGCGGGTGGATCATCATGCCGGGATCCTGAAGCAGGGGGTTCAGCCCGTTGCCGTCCGGAGGCGGCGTGGCCAGCACGCGGAAGGGCGAGGAGACGAAGGTGAGAAGGCTGGTGAAGAAGACCATCACGCAGGCCACGACCATCGCCACCGCGTCATAGAAGGGATCGAGCCGCTTCCGGTACGCCCAGAGGAACGCGCAGGCATACGCGCTCAGGATGAGGAGCCAGAGGAGGAGCGATCCCTCCTGTCCCGCCCAGAGCGAGGAGACCCGGTACATCACCGGCAGGTCGCGGCTGGTGTGCTCGGCGACGTAGCGCCAGCTGAAGTCCAGGTTCACCAGCTTGTAGACCAGGAGAATGACCGAGAGCAGCGTCAGGCCGCACACCATCCAGACGGCGCGCCGGCCGCTGCGGAGCGGGCCGGACATGGAGGTGCGGAGCCCGTAGGCGATCGACACCACCGCGTAGCAGGAGGCGATGAACGCCAGGATGACCGAAAGCTTGCCGATTTCGCTCACGTTTTGTCCTTGCCGAGACCCTCGGCCTCGTACTTGGAGGGGCACTTCGTGACCAGCTTGGAGGCGTGGAGCGTGCGGGCCGACTGATCGTAGGTCCCTTCGACCACCACTTCCCGGCCCTCGCCGAAGGCGTCCGGCATGAGGCCGTCATAGACCACGCCGATCGCTTCCTTCCCGTCGGTCATCTGAAAGTTAAGCACAGGTATCTTCTGGTTGTAGTCGATGGTCCCCGCCGCCACCTTTCCGTCCAGACGGAAGCCCCCCTGCGCGGGCGGCTTCTGAAGCTGGGCCAGTTCCGCCACCGACATGTATTGAAGGCCGGTCTGCTTGACCCCGGTCAGCACCAGGTAACTGATCGCGCCGATGATGACCAGCGACACGAGAATGATGCGCAGTCTGCTACTCATTTGTCGTTCCCGGGCTTAGGGGGATGGGTTGGTTGCCTTCCGTGATACCGATTCTGGCAGAAGGTGGGGCTGAGTCAAGCCGCGACGGTGGTATACCCCGGGTACCACTACCTCGGTAGTACCCAGCCTGGGGCCGAACTACACCACAACCCGGCGGCGGCGGAAGAGCCGGACCAGGAGGAGCCCCGCCACGAAACCGCCAACATGAGCGGCAAAGGCCACTCCCCCCTTGTCGGTCACCCCGAAGCTCAGGGCGGTGCTTACGATCTGGATGAGGAACCAGATGCCGATCACCGCGACCGCCGGCAACTCCATGACCCGAATGAAGAACCCGAGGGGGACGAGGGTCAAAACCCGGGCGCCGGGAAACTCCACGACGTAGGCGGCCAGGACCCCGGCGATGGCGCCCGAGGCGCCGAGGGTCGGCAGCCGGGATTCGGGACCCAGCAGGTAGTGGGCGGCTCCCGCCCCCAGGCCGCAGAGGATGTAGAAGAGGAGATAGCGCACCGACCCCATGGAATCCTCGACGTTGTCGCCGAAGATCCAGAGGAACCACATGTTTCCGATCAGGTGGAGCCAGCCGCCGTGCAGGAACATGGAGGTGAAGAAGGGGGCGATCCGCTCGGCCCAGGAGCCCTCGCCGGAGCTCAGCGCGTAGGTGACGCGCCCCGGCGTGAGCGCGAACTGATCGAAGAAGTGCTTCAGCCCCTCGGTGGGAAGCGAGATTTCGTAGAGAAACACAACGGTGCAGGCGGCGATCAAGAGCACGTTGACGATCGGGAAGCTTCCCGACCGGTTCTCGTCGCGGAGCGGGATCATTCGGAGCGCCCCTGGCGCCGCGGCGAAACGGTCCGGCGGTGCGCGCTGGAATGTCCGATCATTTCGCGTATCCTCTGGCGCTCATGGCGAACCCTCCAGCGCCTCGGGCGCGCTCTCGGTCTCACGCCCGCAAATTCAAGCCGCTCTCCGAGTTCATCCGCGCCCGCATCGCCGACGGGCTGATCCCCGGGGCCGTCCTTACCGCCGGCCGCCGCGGCCGCGTAGTCTATCACGCGGCCCACGGCCACCGCGCCCTGCGCCCCCGCCGCGAGCCGATGAGGGTGACCACCATCTTCGACCTGGCCTCCCTCACCAAGGTGATGGCGACCGCGCCGGTGCTGGTGGAGCACGCCGCGCGCGGCGCCTTCTCGCTCCTCGATCCCGTGGAGCGCCACCTGCCCGAGACGGCCGGCACCGAGGTGGGCCGGATTCCGCTCCACCGCCTGCTCACGCACACGGCCGGCTTCGTGCCCGACAACCCCCTTCCCGACTACGGCGGGAGCAAGCGGGCGCTCTTCGCCGCGATCGCGCGCGAGCCGCTGGAGGCGCCGCCGGGGGCGCGCTTCACCTACAGCGACGTCGGCTACGTGCTGGCCCAGGGCGTGGCGGAGCGGCGGCTCAGGAAGCGCCTGGACGCGCTGGCGGAGGAGCTCCTGTTCGCGCCGCTGCGCTTCCGGGACACGCGCTTCGGGACCCGGAGGAAGGACCGCGGACGCGTGGCGCCGACCGAGCGGGTGGGCGCCTCGTGGCTGCGCGGCACGGTGCACGATCCGCGCGCCCGCACAAGGGCGCTCGAGGGGGTGGGCGGGCACGCCGGGATGTTCGGCACCGCGCGCGAGGTGGCGCGCTTCTGCGAGATGATCCTCCGGCGCGGCCTGATGGGCCGCCGGCGGATCCTGGCCGAGGAGACGGTGCGCGCGATGACCACCGATCAGTGCGAGGGAAATCTCGGCGTGCGGCGCGGATTCGGGTTCGACATCGAGAGCGCTTACTCCGCGCCGCGCGGCGCGGTCTTCTCACGCGCCTCGTTCGGCCACAGCGGCTGGACCGGCGTCTCCCTCTGGATCGATCCGGAGATGGACGCCTATCTCGTCCTGCTCACGAACGCGATCCACCCGGACGGGCACAAAGATCTGAAGGCGTTTCGCTACGAGACGGCGACGCTCGCCGCGAAGGCGATGCGCTAGTAGCGGTACTGCGGCTCCCACTCGTTGACCCCTTCGGCCAGCAGATCGAAGAGGTGCCACACCCCGCAGAAGGGGTCGCCCGGACCGAACGTCGCCTGGGCCACCCGCACCACGCCGCCAGTCGGCTCGAGATGGAACGTCGAGACGCCGGGCATCCACCCCTTCTCGTTCCGGAATCCCATGTCCTGGATGAACGTGGATTCCTTGCCGGAGACCATCGGGAAGCGCCAGCCGCGCCCCGCCGCGAACTCCTTCTGCACCTCCACGCCGTCGGGCGAGCAGACGACGAACGCGGCGCGGTCGGCCAGGT
>DATJEJ010000096.1:0-12714 GCA_035496795.1 Candidatus Omnitrophota bacterium | reverse complement strand
TGGTTCACGGTGCCCGGCGTGACCGCGACCAGCGTGGGCAGCGGCGCCTACCAGCTCTCCTGGACCGTTCCCCCCGGCACGACCGGCTACCGCATCAAGGCGGCGGACCGGACGATCGTGCCCTGGCTGGGGTTCAACCAGGCGACGCGCGCCTATCAGTTCCCGCCCGCGAGCAACGTGGCGTGGTTCGCGGCCGGCGACGCGCCCGGGACGGTCCCCGCTCCGCTCGCGCCCGGCACGGTGCAGACCGTGACCGTGAGCGGCCTCGATCCCGCGAAGAGCTGGAAGTTCGCGGTGCGCTACACGACGAACGTGGTCGACACCACCCCTCCGGCCCCGCCGAGCAACCTGATGGCGCGCTGAGCCGCGCCCGCCGCAAACCCCCTAAAATCGTCTAAGATGGTCGGCCGGGGCGCTCCGCCCCGTCCGTTCCGCCTGTTTCACCCGGTCCCAACGATCGCTTCCGGAGGTGTTCCCAGCGTGACGATCCACCGCTCGGTCGAGAGCCTGAGGCGGGCCCTGCCCGCGTCCGGCGGGCCTCCGGCCGTGGTCGTGGGCCTCTGCTCCCACGGGCTCGCCATCGTGCGCTCCCTCGCGCGCAAGGGGGTCACCGTGGTCGCGGTCGAATCGAACTGGGCGCAGCCCTCGGCCTCCACCCGCTACGGGCTGAAGCTGCATCACGACGACGTGCACGGGCCCTCGCTGGCTCCATTCCTCACCGAGCTCGCGGGCGCCCTCCCCAAGACCCCCGTCCTCTTCGTGACGAACGACCGGATGGTCCGCGTCGTGAACGAGCCGGGGGCGGGCCTCCGCGAGCGCTACCGGATTCCCTTTCCCCGCCCCGATCTCCTCCTCGAGCTGATCGAGAAGGACACGCTGGGCCCGCTGGCGGAGCGCCAGGGACTGCGCGTGCCGCGCACGGCCGCCGTGACCGCCGCGGAGGCTCGCGGTGACGCCCCCTCGGCCGCGCTCGACGCCGCGGCGTTTCCCTGCGTCGTGAAGCCCGCGGTGCCGATGTCCTCGCTCAAGGTCGAGATCGTTCCCGACCGACAGGAGCTGGCCCGCCTGGCGGAACGCCATCGGGACATCGACCGCTACCTTCTCCAGCAGTGGATCGCGGGGGGCGACGAGCAGGTCGTGTTCGCGGCCTGGTACTTCGATCGCGAGGGGCGCCCGAGGGGCGCGTTCGCGGGACAGAAGATCCGGCAGGTGCCGCGCACCCTGGGCAACAGCAGCGCCGCGCGCGGCGTGAACCGTCCCGACCTGATCGAAGAGGGGCTCCGCCTCTTTCGCGGGCTCGAGTACCGCGGCATCGCCTCGGTGGAGTTCAAGCTGGACGGCGCCGGCGCCCCCTGGTTCATCGAAGCCACCGTGGGGCGGTCGGACTACTGGATGAAGACGATGATCGTGAACGGGGTGGACCTGCCGGCCCTGGTCTATTCCGATCTCGCGGGGGTGGACCTCGGCGCCTCGGAGCGCCAGCAGAACCGCGTCGCGTGGGTGGACGGCGACCGCGACCTGGGCGTCTTCCTGGAATCGTGGTCCGATCCGGCGGTGCCGAAGCGCCGGCTGATCGCGCAGCTTCTGGAGCCCAAGCGCTTCGCCCTCTTCGACTGGCGCGACCTCCGCCCCTACGCGGCCTGGCTCGTGCCTCTCGCGCGGCGCCTGCGCGGCGCCGTCGCGCGGCGGCTGGGCGGGACGCGCGGCGCGCCGGACTCGACCGGCGGCGCCATGCCCGCCCGGGCCGCGGCCGGGGACGAGGCGACCCGCCCCGAGTGAGCGCCCCCGCCGGGAAGCCCTCCGCCACCTCCTTCGCCAGCGTCCTCAAGCACGCCGGAATCTACGGCCTGGGGAACGTCGGCATCCGCATCGCCGGACTCCTCCTGGTCCCGCTCTACACGTACAACCTCTCGCCGGCGCAGTACGGCGTCATCGAGTACCTCGACCTGACCGCGCTCGCGATCGGGATGCTCTTCAGCCTGGGACTCGCGAACGCGATCTACCGCTACTACTACCTGGCACCCGAGGGGGAGCGAAAGCGCGTGGTCTCGACCGCGCTCCTTCCCATCCTCGCGGTCTCCTTCGCGATCGCGGCGGCGCTCTTCCTCGCGGCACCCTGGCTCGCCCAAGGGGTCTTCCACGACCCGCGCTTCACCCGCTGGCTCCGGATCCTCTTCGTCGGATTCGGATTCAACATGGTGGCCGAGTTCGGCATGACCTACCTGGCCGTGCTCCTGCGCTCCACCCTCTTCAGCACGATCACGGTGATCAAGTTCATCGTGGGGGCGCTTCTCAACGTCTTCTTCCTGGTGGGCCTGCACTGGGGCGTGGAAGGGATCCTGGTCAGCAACCTGATCACGAACCTCGCGCTGGGAGGGGTCCTGCTGGCGTACGTGATCCGCTCGGTGGGGCTTTCGTTCGACGGCGCGCTCCTCAAGAAGATGGTGGGCTACGGCTATCCGCTGGTGCTGGTCCAGCTCAGCCTGTTCGGCATCAACTTCGCCGACCGCTTCTTCCTGCAGGCGAGCGCCGGCTTCGCGCAGGTGGGCATCTACGCCCTGGCCTACAAGTTCGGCATCATGCTGAACACCCTGGTGGTCGCCTCCTTCTTCCAGGTGTGGAACGCGAAGTCGTTCGAGGTCGCGAGCGATCCGGCGGCGCCGTCGTTCTACACCCGCGTCTTCAGCTACTTCACCTTGGGACTGCTCGCGGCCGGTCTCGGCATGTCGCTCGTGATCCGCGACGTCATCGGCATCGTGGCGCCCCCCGCGTACGCGACGGCGGCGCGTCTCGTCCCCCTCGTGGTCGTGGCGTACGTTCTGAACGGGATCGGGACCTACTTCGAGCTGGGGATGAAGCTCAGGAGCCGCACCCCGCTCCTCGGCGTGATCTTCGCCGCGACGTGTCTTCTCTGCCTCGGCCTCTACGCGGTCCTGATTCCACGCTGGGGGATGTTCGGCGCGGTGCTCGCCACGGTCATCGCGTTCGCCTTCAAGGCCGTGTGGGTCTATCGCGAGGGACAGCGGGCCTATCCGATCCGCTTCGAGTTCGGGCGCGTCGTCCCGGCGGCGCTGCTCGCGGCAGGCGTCTGGGCCGTGCGCGCGTTCCTCCCGCCGCTGCCGCTCATCGCGTCCCTCGCCGTGG
Source organism: Candidatus Omnitrophota bacterium (assembly GCA_035496795.1). Lineage (GTDB taxonomy): Bacteria > Eisenbacteria > RBG-16-71-46 > SZUA-252 > SZUA-252 > DASQJL01. Next base: position 9,570 of record DATJEJ010000096.1, on the reverse strand, counting down.
GGATCGCCCTCTTCCTCGTGTACGTCGGACTGATGTGGGGGCTGGGATGGATTCGACGGGAGGAACGGGAGGCGCTCCTCGCGTGGCTGCGGGCCCGGACTCGCCCCGGCGCGGGGGCGGCGCCGGAAGCTTCGTAGCGGCGAACCGTTCGGCGCCTAGCGCCTCGGCACGTACATCCCGTCCTGCTGGGTGGGCGCACTGGCCGCAGGAGCCGATTCCCCCGGAGCGAGATCCCCCACCTCCATCCCCACCGAGCGCTTCGCCTTGTCCAGCCAGGCGCGCGCCGTGAGAAGGCTGGGGTCCATCTGCAGCGCCTGCTGCAGCTGCAGGATTCCCTGGGTCTTCTCCCCGATCTCGACCAGGTAGGCGCCGTACTGCGCGTGCGTGTAGGCCCGGTCCGGGAAGAGCCGGAGCGCCTTCTCGAAGTAGGCGATCGGGATCGCCGGCTGATGGGTCTCGCGGGACAGCATCCCCAGCAGGTGGAGCGCGCGGGGATGGTTCGGGAAGACCCAGAGGACGTACTTGAGCTCGCCGAACGCCTGGTCCTTGTTCCCCTCGTTATACCGCGGCCAGAACCCGCGGGGGTTGTTCTTCGAGCCCAGGTGCCCGTTTTCGACGATCGGAATGAGCTGCGCGGCCGTCGGGTTCACCGGGATCGAGAAGTAGTCGTTGTTCACGAACCCCTTCTTCTCGTTCTTCGGCGAGTACGGGTCCTTCGTGTACGCGTTGTGCGCGTCGTGCGGCGCGACCCGGGGATCCTGCTTCTGCTCCGGATAGAGGATCGAGTCCTGCTCCGGCGGAGCGGGAATGTAGCTCCCCTGGGCCCGTGCCTGTTCCCGGGAGCCGCAGAACGCCGCCGCGCAGGCAGCCAGAAGGAGGGCCGGAACGGCCCATCGCCGCGTCTTCATACCCTCAAGAGTATCACGTTCCCGGGGGCGCAACCGTGCGTCCGCGGTCCCCGGAGATCGCGGCGTCCGCTTCCGGGGCCGCGGCGATCCGCTCCAGAACCCGCGCCGCGTTCCGGTCCCAGGTGTGATGGGCCAGGACGTGGGCGCGGGCGTTGGCTCCCATGCGCGCCCGGAGCGCCTCGTCGCCCAGGAGCGACGCGAGCGCCGCCTGGAGCGCGGCGGGGTCGCGCCGCGGGAACAGGATCCCCGTCCCTCCGTCCACGATTCCGTCCGCGAGCGGGCCCAGGCGGGGCGCCACCACCGGCTTTCCCATCGCCATGTACTCGTAGATCTTCATGGGCGAGCCGTACTCGTTGGAGTCGGGCATCACCGCGATGTCGAACGCGGCGACGTGCTCGGGGAGCCCTTCGTGGCCGATCCATCCGGCGAAGCGCACGCGCGCCTCCAAGCCCTCGCGCCGCACCCGCTCCTCGAGGAGGGGCCGCTCGGGACCGTCCCCCACCAGGAGGGCCGCCGCCTCGGGCATGTCGCGCAGGAGCGCCGCCAGCGCGTCGAGCAGGAATCCCACGCCGTGCCAGGGGAAGAACGCCCCCGTGAATCCCACGACGCGCGCCCCGCGGAGCCCGTAGCGCTCCCGCACCGCCTCGCCCGAGATCTCGGGGCGGAAACGGTCGGGATCGGCGGCGTTGGGCATCGTCAGGACCCGGTCGGCGGGAATGCCGCCGGCCACGATGGCCTCCCGGAGCACCGAGGACACGGCCACGATGAGCCCGGCCCGGCGGAAGACGAAGCGCTCGGCGGCGCGCGCGAGCGGGCGGAGCAGGCGGCTCCGGTTCCGGTAGAGCGGCGTCGCCGCGGTGTAGTTCACCTCGAGGATCAACGGCACGCCCGCGGCGCCCGCCGCCAGGGCGCCCGCGACGTGGAAGAAGGCGTAGCGCTCATAGAGGGCGTCGGCCCGCGGCGTTCGCAGCGCACGCCGGAGGCGGAAATAGGCCGGGACGTTGTAGACCATCTCCATCAGCTCGAAGAGGGTCTCGGGGACGTGCTCGGCGAGCATCCACCAGAGACCGCGGAGGCCGGGCGCCTTGCGCGGTGCGGCGCCGGGACGCCCCACTTCCACGCCGGGCGGCGAGACGATCGATACCTCGGCGCCTGCGCGCTCGAACGCGCGCGCCATGCCCAGGAGGTGAACCCCCTCCACGCCCTGCCCCTGCGTCCGATGGTCGACGACCAGCCGCATGCGTTAGCCCGCCGCGGGCGCGCGGCCGAGCGCGCGGGGCCGCTCCGGCTCCGACGGCGACGGGACCGGGACGGCGGCCGGCTGGCGCTCGGCGACGTACTCGAGGAGGATCGTCGAGACCACGATGTAGTACGGCAGGTCGAAGTAGGCGAGCCCCAGGAACGCGCCGCCGAACATGTAGCCCAGCAGGGAGAACTGCAGCATCTCGGCCAGGTCGCGGGCCCACCGTCGCTCGGGATCCCTGGGCCAGCGCTTGCGCATCCGCTCCAGCTTCCAGAGGGCCGAGACGAGGATGCCGAGGAAGATCATGAGGCCGGGGAAACCCTGCTCGGCCATCACCTCGAAGTAGATGCTGTGCGCATCGTGGACGTCGGTCGGGTTCGGGGCGTACACCATGAAGAGCTCTTTCGTGAACGTGCGGAACCCGCCTCCGAAGAGATGGGTCTTCGCGATGTTCACCGCGAAGTGCCAGGCGTTGATTCGTCCCTGCGCGGACTGGTCGGTCTGATACGACTCGATCGAAGTCATCCGCTCCTTCCACTCGGCCGGCACGAAGGAGATCAGCGCCCCTCCGAGGACGAGCACCATGAGGAGCCCCTGGACGCGATAGCGGGAGCGGACGAGGAGGATGCCGGCGACGCCGGCGAACGCCACGAAGGCGCCGCGCGAATAGGAGAAGAGGATCGAGAAGATGGTCAGCACGATCGAGCCGTAGTAGGCCCAGCGCTGCCAGGCCTTCTTCACCTGGCGCGCGAAGTAGAGCATGAGCGGAAGGATCATGATCTCGGCCAGCGCGAGCTCGTTGTTCCCCTCGATGAAGGACCCCATCGGGCCCCACACGCGGTAGGCGCCGCGGGTCGCGATCGAGAAGAGGCCCCCTTTCACGCTGAAGAAAGCGATCGAGGCCATCGCCACCCACACGTAGCGCTCGAGGCGCTTCCGCTCCTGGAGCAGCATCATCGCCACGAAGCACATGAAGATGATCCGCGAGAAGCGGTTCCACTCGATCCAGGCGTCTCGGCCCGAGATGGCCGTCATCGTCGTCAGGGTCGTGTAGAGCATCCAGAGCATCAGGAGAATCGTCGTGGACTTCATCGGGATGCGCCGGATCTCCCCGCGGATCACCGTGCCGAGCAGCGTGGCGATCGCCACCACCAGCCCGACCGGCGCGTACTCGAGCCGCCACGAGAGGCGGTGGGGGTTCATGAGCCCGATCCAGATGTAGGCCAGGATGCCGATGTCGGGGCGGAAGACCGCGACGGGAGCGCTCCCGAAGACGAGGAGGGCGATCAGGATGTCGCGCATCGCTAGCGCTCCCCTCCGGCCCCGGCCAGGGCGCGGCCGGCCGTGGGCACGCCGGTCGCCGGCGGCTCGGGGCCGCGGAACCGGTACCACGCCATCTGCAGCGCGAAGCGGCGCGGATCGTCGGACCAGGCGGCGGCCCGCCGCCACCGGAAGGGATCCTCGCCCGCCTCGTTCGGTCCGAACGTCGTCGTGAGCGCGCCGCGGTACCCCGCCGCGCGGAGCGCTTCGACCGCGCCGTCGTCGTAGTCCTCGACGCGGCCGTTGGGATAGGCGAAGAACGCGGCCTCCACCCCCAGCTCCTTCTCGATCGTCCGTTTCGAGCGCACCACCTCGTCGCGCACCCGTTCGGGGGCGACGCGGCTCAGGATCGGATGGGTCTCCGTGTGGGAGCCGAACGCGATGCCCGATCCCCGCATCCCCCGCACGCGGTCCCAGTCCAGCATCAGCGACGCGGCCGCGCCGGCATCCCCGGGACCCAGCGCTTCCCGGATCGCGCGCACGCCGGCGAGGCGCTCCGCCTCGGGCATCGGCTTGAGCGCGCCCAGCGCGAGGAAGGCCGCGCGATGCCGCTCCGCTTCGGTCCCGAGCGGAAGCGGCGGGGCGTCCGCGGGCTGCCCCGGGATGCGGATCGCGCCGCCGCGCGCCGCGGCGAAGGCGAGGAGCACCTCGTCGTGCCAGGGGATTCTCCCGGTCCCGATGCACCCGGTCACGAGGAAGACCGTCGCGGGAATCCCGTGACGCGCCAGGATCGGCGCCGCGTACTCGGCGTTGTCGGCATAGCCGTCGTCGAACGTGACCGCGACCGCTCCGTCGGGAACGGTTCCCGCGCGGCTCCGCTCCAGCAGCTCGGCGAGGGGAAGCGGCCGGTAGGCGCGAGCCAGGTGGCGCATCTGGCGCTCGAATCGCTCCGGTGGCACCGGATCGATCATGAACGGCCCCGGGTGGGGGTGGACGCGGTGGTAGATCAGGATCAGGAACGGCGGCGACGCGCGGCGGCGCAGGCGCGCGCCTCCCCGGCCGGACGCGAGCATCCAGCGGTTCCCCGCCGCGCGGAGCAGCGGCTCTCCTCCCGCGGCCTGGAAGAGCGCCGCCGCGGCGGCTTTCGCGGCGCTCATCGCCCGCTCCGGGAGAAGGCCGCGCGAAGCCGCGCCCGCGCGGCGGAGAGGAGCGAGAGCCCCGAGGCGATCGCCGCGCGCGCGCCGCTTCCCCGCAGGGTGAGCCGGAGGCTCTCTTTCACGGTGCCCCCCCAGGAGAGCTTGTGGCTGGTGACGCCCGCGAGGAAATCGTAGGTCTGGAGGCCGTCCTGGATCATGGCTTCGATCGTCATCGCGCGCAGGGCGTTGCCCACGCCGCGGTCCTCCCAATCGGGGTCGTACCCCTCCTGGAGCAGGAATGCCGTGTCGCGATAGCGGATGCAGCACTGGTGCGCCACGGGAGTCCCGCCGGCGACCAGGGTCGTCAGGTCGAGCCAGCCGCGGCTCAACAGGGCGCGTCCCATGGCGTGGTAGAAGGCGCGCTTCTCCGGAGCGGCGAACACGCCGGACTCCCCACGCAGGGTCCAGCGCCGTTCGTGCAGCCGGAAGAGCGATTCGAGGGTCGGCCCGAGGGTCGCCTCGTCCGCGCGCTGGAACACGGCGCCGTGCTGCTCGGAGAGCACCCGTCGCAGCGATCGGACCTTGGTCCGCATCCGCGGCTTGAGCGACGCGACGTAGGCTTCGTAGGAGGCCGGCAGCGCCGTGACGACGCACCCGACGCGGTGCTCCTCCAGGAGGGATCCGTCCCGCTCGACGAGCCGGCGGATGACGGCGCCCGCGGGCGAGGTATCCGGGATCTCGTTCCACTGCGCGACCTCGTAGCGCAGGCCGGAGCCGGCGCGCCGGAGCCACGCCCAGAAGGCCGGAAGGACAGTCTCCTCCTCGCCGCGCGGCACGATGAAATCCAGATAGTCCGAATCGTGCGTCCCGTCGCCGAACAGCCGGAGCGTCCGGAGCGGGAGGCGGCCGCGCCAGCGCTCGGTCGCGATCTGGAGCGGGAAGATGCCGACGATCGCGTCGCCGCGCCGGGCGAAGACGAGGAGCGGCTCGCGCCCCGCGCCGTACGCGCCCCACCAGGCTTCGAGCCAGACCGGCGCGAGGAACGGCGAGTCGGCCGCGCTCGAGCGCAGGAGGTTCTCCCACGCCGGGGCCAGCTCGCCGAAGGCGCGCGCGGGCTCCACCACCTCGAAGCGGTCGGGCGCGCTCACCGGCGGTGCCCCGCCGCCGCGGTGGTCGCCTCCCGCATCGGGGCGCCGCTCAGCGCGACCGCCCGTCGAGCACCCGGCGGTGCCACAGCTCGATCACCATGAGATTCCAGAGAACCGTTCCGTAGTAGGGCGTCGCGTCCTCCTCGTGGCGGCGCACGACGTCCTCGAGGGCCTCGCGACGGAAGTAGCCGCGCCCCACGCTGCGCGGGGAGAGCACCAGGTCGCGCATCATCGCCTGGAGGCCGGGATCGCTCTTGAGCCAGCCGGAGATCGGAAGGCCGAAGCCGTGCTTGGTCTTCGCGCGCGTTTCCGCGGGCAGGAGATCCTTGTAGGCGTCCTTGAAGAAGGTCCGGAGCTCTCCCCCGCGCATCTTGACGCGCGCGGGCACGCGCGTCGCCACGTCCACCACGCGCTCGTCCAGGAACGGGAACCGAACGGCGACCCCGGCGCGCTCGCACATGCGCGCCACCTTGGGGACGTCGTTGTCGCTGATCGTGATCTTGAGGTCGAGATAGAGATGGCGGTCGAGGGCGGTGCTCGCGCGCGCCTGATCGTGATGCCGGATCACCATCGCGGCCGGGCGCCAGCCGGCCGCCGCGGCCATGAGATCGGACGTGGCGAAAGCGGCGGGAGGCACGACGTTCCAGAAGTCGTAGGAGACGATGCGCTCCGCGGGGGGAAGGGACGCGCGCCGGACGTACTTCCCCGCCTTGACGAAGAGCGGGTGCGGCACGATCCTGCCCGCCGCCGCGATCGCCGGCGTGAGGAGGGGATCGCGGATCCAGCGCGGCACCCGGTCGTAGGGCTCGAAGACGCGGCCGTCGGCGTACCGCTGATTGCCCGCGAAGAGCTCGTCGCCCCCGTCCCCCGCATAGAGCGCGGTCACGCCGTGCTCGCGGGCCACCTTGGCGCAGTAGTACGTGGGCACGGCCGAGGCGTTCGCGAACGGCTCGTCGAACGATTCGGCCACGGCGAGCACGGCGTCCTCGGTGTCGCGCGGCGTGACGAAGTACTCGGTGTGCCGCGTGTGGAACGCCGAAGCGGCGACGCGGGCGTAATGGAGCTCGTTGAATCGCTCCTCGGAGAAGCCGATCGAGAAGGTCGCCACCCGGCCGCCGCTCTCCTTCGTGAGGAGCCCGGTCACGGTCGTGCTGTCCACGCCGCCGCTCAGGAAGGCGCCGTAGCCCCCCGATCCGTCCCGCGCCAGCCGGTCGCGAACCGCGGCGGCGAGCGCATCGCGGGTCGCGGCGGCCAGGCTCTCGGGGGAGGCGCCGTCGCCGCGCGTGAAGTCGGGCTCCCAGTATGCCTCGGCCGACGCGCGGCCGTTCCGGAACGCCAGCCGGTGCCCCGCCGGCAGCTTGTCCACTTCGCGAAAGATCGTGCGCGGCGCCGAGATGACCGAGGAGGCGACGACGTCGAGGAGCGCTCCGGCGTCCAGGGTCGGCGCAAACGGGACCGGCGAGGCGAGGAGCGCCGCCATGCGCGATCCGAAGAGGAACTGATCGGGACGGTTCGCCGTGACGAGAGGCTGGATGCGGATGCGGTCGGTGGCCAGGTGGAGCGCCTTGTCACGGCCGTCGTAGACGGCGAGCACGAACTCGCCGCGCAGGTCGGCCACGCAGGCCGCTCCACGGTCGAGCCAGAGCGAGAGAAGCGCCTGGAGCGGCGCGCCGCCGCGGCCCGGCCCCGAATCGCCCTCGCGGTCGCCTTCCGCATGCGGCGTCGCGGTGAGACGGCCGAAGAACGCGAGTCCCACGACCGCGTTTCCCACGCGCCGGCTCGCCAGGCCCGAGTCGTAGCCCGAGGCGCCGCGGACCACGAATCCGACGCGTCCCTCTTCCAGTAGGAGCGGAGGCCCCGCCTCTTCCCCGCCGAGCGCGCGAGCCATGCCGTCCAGGTCGGGAGCGGCGAGCGGGCGCCCTCCCGAGGGTATGACGATGCCGGCGATGCCGCTCATCGCGCGCGCTCCAGCCCGGGCGTGGCGGTCAGCGCCGGAAGGGGATCGCCGGCCGCGGCCGCGCGGTAGACGGCGAGCTGCTCGAGGGCCACCGTTTCCCAGCTGCGGCGGCCGCCGGCCGCGATCGCCTCCGCGCTCCACGTCCGGGCCAGGGCCCGCGCCAGGAGGTCGGCCGCGAGCGCTGCGTCGCGCCGCGAGATCAGAAAACCGTTCGCGCCGTCCTGGACCATGTCGGGAACGCCGCCCACCGCGGTCGCCACGACGGGGCGCCCGCAGGCGAGGGCTTCGGCGACGACGTTCGGGCACCCCTCGCTGTGGCTGGTGAGGCAGATCACGTCCGCCGCCGCGTACCAGAGCGGAAGCGTCTCGGGCGCGGCGGCGCCGTGCAGCGTGACGGCATCGCCCAGGCCGAGCCTCGCGATCGCGCTCTCCAGGGCGCGCCGCTCGGGCCCTTCCCCCACCACATGGAGCGCCACGCCGGCGCCCTCCGGCCGCGCGCGCAGCGCCGCCATCGCCTCGAACAGGAAGTCGAGACCCTTCACGGGATCGAGCCGCGCCACCGCGAGCAGGATCCGCCCCGCGGCCGGCAGCCCCAGACCCTCGCGGGCGGCGCTCCGGTCGAGCGCGCGGAAGCGGCCGACGTCCACGCCGTTCGGCACGACGTGAACGTGGTCGCGCGCCGCGCCCAGCTCGATCGCGCGACGCTCCAATGAGCGGGAGACGGCGACCACGGCGCGCGCCTCGCGCAGGGTGCGCTGGATCGGCCCCCGCTGGGAGGCGTTCCGGGCGAGCACCTCGAGGTCGGAGCCGCGCACGGTGAGCACGAACGGGGCGCCGAGGTGGCGCGCCAGGCGCGAGGCCGCCGCACCGTCGGGGTAGGCGTAATGCGCGTCCACGAGATCGGGGCGCGCGCCGCCCAGCGCCTCGCCGAGAGGGCCGCGGATCTGCGGCAGCGTCTCGGCGTGGAGCAGGGCCGCGTCCCAGCCCTTCAAGAGGCCGGGCAGCACCGCGAAGCGGGGATGGAGCACCTCGAAGCCCGCCGGGTCCTTCCGGCGCAGCGGCGTGCGGAGGACGCGGGGGTTTCGCCCCGCGTTCACCGGAGCGACGACGACGAGATCGGCGTGCGCCGCCACGCCCGCGAGCCGGTTCCGCACGAAGATTCCCCGCGTCGGCTCGGCCGGATTCGGAAAGAGCGTCGTGTAGGAGACGATGCGGAGGCGCGCGCTCTCGCGCCCCGCGGCGGTCCCGGCGCCGCTCACGCCGCGGCCGGCGTGAACCGCCGCCCCCAGTGCTCCAGCACGAGCAGCGCCCAGAGCGGATAGCTCCGGTCGCGGGTCCCCTTCTGGTGCTCGTCCCACAGCGAGCGCATCGCGGCCGGCTCGAACAGGGATTCGGTGAACGACCCGGGCGCGAGCACGCGCTCCTCGAACGGCGCGCGCAGCTCGCCGCGGAACCAGAGGTCGAGCGGCACCGAAAAGCCCATCTTCGGCCGCGTGAGGACGTCGGGAGGGACGAGCCCCTCCAGCGCGCGCTTGAACACGTACTTCCCCGACCCGTTCCGGATCTTGAGGTCGGCGGGGATCGTCGCGACGTGCTCGACGAACCGGTGGTCGAGGAGCGGCACCCGCACCTCCAGCGAGTGGGCCATGCTCGCGCGGTCCACCTTGGCCAGGATGTCGTCCGGCAGGTACGTCTTGAAGTCGACGTACTGGATGCGCGAGAGCGGATGCCACCCTTCCGAGCGGCGGAAGAACTCCTCCTGCACGCCGAAGGCGTCGTGATCCCCCACCTGCGCCCGCAGCGCGGGGCGGTAGAGGCGCGCCTTCATCGCTGGCGTGAACCAGCGCATCGTGTTGTGGTAGGCGCGCTCGGGCGAGAGCGTCAGGTTGGTGAGGAGCGTCTTCCCACGGAAGACCTG
>DATJEJ010000095.1:0-6054 GCA_035496795.1 Candidatus Omnitrophota bacterium | reverse complement strand
GTGTAGACCTCGTCGTCGTGCCAGGACGCGTGGCGGAACTCGAACGCCGCGCGCGCGCGGCCGAGCAGCGGGAGAAAGTCGCGGAGGCGTTGGACGTCCTTCTTCATATTGGGCGGAAGCTGAACCAGGAACGGGCCGAGCTTGGGTCCCAGCGTGGCCGCGGTGCGAAGCAGGTATTCGACGGAGTCGGCCACGTCGCCGAGCCGCTTGTCGTGCGTGATCCGCTTCGAGGCCTTGAGCACGAAGGAGAAATCGTCGGGCACTTCGGCCGCCCAGCCTTCGAGGGTGGCGAGGTTCGGCATCCGGTAGAACGTGTTGTTCACCTCCACCGTGGGAAACTGACCGGCGTAGAAGCGCAGCATGTCCTTGGCCGCGAGCTTCTCGGGATAGAAGAACCCCTTCCACTCCTTGTACGACCAGCCGCTGGTTCCCGCCCGGATCTTCATGGTCGCTCCTTCTCCAGCGTGTCCGCCCAGCGCGCGATCGTCGCGGCCAGGTCGTCCAGCGTATCGGTCAGGCTCTTCCCCGTCTTCTTGGGCACCTCGAACGAGTGATCGGCGCCATCCACCACGTGCAGCGTCGCGCGCGGGAGCCGCGTCACGATCGGCTCGAGCAGCTCCAGGGTCGCCAGCTTGTCGCGCGTCCCCTGCAGGAAGAGCATCGGCGCGGCGACCTGCTCCAGGTGCTCGGCGCGCTTGGTTCCCGGCTGGCCCACCGGGTGGAGCGGAAAGCCGAAGAATACCAGCCCCTCGACGCCCTCCAGCGGCTCCTCGGCCGAGGCCAGTGACGTCATGCGCCCGCCCATCGACTTTCCGCCGGCCAGGAGCGGAAGGTCGCCCGTCGCCTTCCGGGCCATCGCGACCGCGGCGCGCACGGTGGCGAGCAGGACCGGCTGCGGGTCGGGGCGGCGGCTCCGCTGCTCCATGTAGGCGAACTGATACCGGAACGTGGCGATCCCCTTCGCGCCGAGCGCTTCCGAAGCCGCCTCCATGAAACGATGGCGCATCCCGGCGCCGGCGCCGTGCGCGAAGACGTACAGCCGCCGCGCATCGTCCGGCCGGTCGAGGATGGCCGAGACCTCTCCCGCCGAAGCGCTCGCCGTGAAGCGCAGCTCGGTCCGGGTCACGACTTCATGCCCTTCTGGATCGCCGCGATCGCCGCGGCCATGTCCACGCCGGGACCGAGCACCATGGTCATGGGGTCTTCCATCTCCCGGAAGCGCTCCGGGATCGTCCGGATCGTGAACTTCGCCGGATCGAGCCGCGGCGTCACCTCGTCCCAGCGCAGCGGGCAGGACGCGGTGGCGCCGGGTCGGGGACGCACGGAATAGGGCGAGACGATGGTGTTCCCGCGGCCGTTCTGTCCGAAGTCCACGTAGACCTTCCCGCTCCGGCCGCCGATGGCGCGCGTGACGGTGGAGATCTCGGGCACCGCCTCCACCGTGAGCATCGCCAGCAGCCGCGCGAACGTGCGCGACTCCTCGTGCGTGTAGCGGGCTCCCATCGGCACCAGCACGTGGAGGCCGGTGGCGCCCGAGGTCTTGATCGCCGAGGGAAGCTCCAGCCGGTCCAGGATCGTCTTCAGCGCCCGCGCGACCTGGACGACGTGAACGAACGGCGCTTCCTTGGGATCGAGGTCCAGCACCATCCAGTCGGGGTGCTCCAGCGAGCTCGCGCGCGCGCTCCAGACGTGGAGCGGGATGGTGCCCAGGTTCGCGACGTAGCGCAGGGATTCGAGGTCCTCGATCACGAAGTAGCGGATGTCGCGCTCGCCGCCGCCGGCGGGCACGACCTGGGTGCGGACCCAGTCGGGCACGTACACCGGCGCGTCCTTCTGGAAGAACGACTTCCCCTCGATCCCGTCGGGATAGCGCGTCAACACGACGGGCCGATCGCGAAGATAGGGAAGCAGGAGCGGCGCGACCGCCTCGTAGTAGGCTACGAGGTCCCCCTTGGTCGTGCCGTCGGGCCAGAAGACCTTCTTGGGATTCGTGATGTGCACGACCTGCGCCGCCGCCGCGCGCGCCCCGGGGGTCAGCGGCTTCCGCCGGGCGCCGGCCGCGGGTTTGGCGTCGGTTACCGCGGTGCCCTCGGCCGCGTGCATCGGGTCACCCGGAGGCAACGCCACTTCCCCGGGTGGATCGCCGGCGCTTTCGCCGCGCGCGCGATCCTCGCGATGAACCTCCTCGGGCTTCTTGTCGTCGCGCATGCCCATGAACGTGGGATGGCGCAGGCCGCCGTCGCGCGTCCACTCGGTGAAGCGCACCTCGCACACCAGCCGCGGCTCGGCCCAGCGATGCCCGCGCCCCGTCGGCGCCCCCTCGTCGAAGGGGGACGTCTCGCGCGCGAGCGGATCGAGAAGCTTCCGGATCGCGCCGATCTTCGCGTCGTCGAACCCGGTGCCCACCTTGGTCACGTAAACGAGCTTCGGGCCTTCGTACACGCCCACGTGCAGCGCGCCGAACCCCGACCGTTCCCCTTCGGTGAACCCCCCGATCACGAACTCCTGGCGCCGGTCGCACTTCACCTTCACCCAGTCGGGCGTGCGGCGTCCGGCGTACTTGCTCTCGAGCCGCTTCCCGACGATTCCCTCCAGCCCCATTTCCCCCGCGACGGCAAAGAACGCCGCGCCGTTGCCGACGATGTGCGCCGAGCGCTGCGCCGTGGCCAACGGGGGCAGCACGCGCGCAAGCAGCTCCTGGCGCGCCCGCAGGGGCAGCCCCCGAACGTCATGCCCCAGCACCTCCAGGGCGTCGAAGAAGATCGCGCGCACCGGAACCTGGATCCGAGCCGCCGCGACGTCGCGCGGCTTGGTGAGGCCCATGCGCGCCTGGAGCCGCTGGAAGCTGGGGTGGCCCCGCTCGTCCTCGGCGATGATCTCGCCGTCCACCAGGAAGCGCGGCACCGCGAGCGCGGTGAGCGCCTCGCCGATCTCGGGGTAGCGCTTCGTCACGTCCTCGCCGCTTCGGCCGATCAACACCACGCGGTCTTCGTCGCGCAGCGCGCGCACCCGAACGCCGTCGTACTTGATCTCGAACGACCAGTCGTCCCCTTTCGGCGGAGAGGACTCGGGCGTGGCGAGCGTCAGCGGAACCTCCTTGGGATCCAGATCGCCACGCGGCGCGCCCAGCGCGTGAACCCGGTCGCGCAGCGCCTCGACCGTCCCGGTGACGTCGCGCATCTCCTCGACCGTGAGCCCTGAGATCACCGATTCCGGGTAGCGGTCGATCGCCTCGTCCTTCGTGGCCGCGTCGTCCGCCTTCTTCAAGAGCAGCCACTCCTTGTCCTTCTTCCCCATCCTCACGAGCGTCCACCGGCCGCGCAGCTTGAAGCCGAACAGCTCCAGCTCCAGCTTGCCGCGCTCGTACTGCTCCAGCGGATCCTCGGGCTTGAAGGAGCGGAACCACCCGCGATCCCAGACGATGACCGACCCCGCGCCGTAGTTGCCGGAGGGGATCACACCCTCGAAGTTGGCATATTCCAGGGGATGGTCCTCGACGTGGACCGCCAGGCGCTTCTCTTCGACGTGGGTGGAGGGCCCTTTCGGGACGGCCCAGCTCTTGAGCGTCCCGTCCAGCTCGAGGCGGAGGTCGTAGTGCATCGCGCGCGCCCAGTGTTTCTGGACGACGAAACGGGGGCCTGGGCCGGCCGGAGCCTCCGCGACGGGAGCCTCCCCGAACGGCTCCGGGGTGCGGGAGGGGTCGCGTTTCTCCCGGTACTTTTCGAGTTGGGAGCGGCCGGTCGGGCTCAAGGATCAGGCGCCTCGGGCTTTCGGATGGGCTCGTCTGCCAAGCACTTGCGGCTCAAGCACACGCCCTGTGGAACCGATGTTGTGACTGGGAGTTGAGTATAGCAGAGGCGAAATGTTAGCCTCGCTTAACCCCACGGAGGAAAACAGGCATGCCCCCACATTCCATCGGTTCGGGCACCTTGTCGTTCGGGCTGGTTTCGATCCCCGTCAAGATGTTCACGGCCGCCTCCTCGGGCGGCGTGTCGTTCAACCAGCTCCACGAGAAGTGCGGCGGCCGGATCAAGCAGCAGCTCCACTGCCCCGCCTGCAACGAGATCGTGGACCGCTCGGCGCTGGTCAAGGGCTACGAGTTCGCCAAGGATCAGTACGTCCGCTTCACCGACGAGGAGCTGAAGCGACTGGAGGCGGAGGCATCGCCCACCATCGACATCGCCGAGTTCGTGCCGCTGGACCAGGTCGACCCGATCTACTTCGAGAAGTCCTATTACCTGGGCCCCGACAAGGGGGGCGACAAGGCCTACCGGCTCCTCTGCGAAGCCATGGAGCAGGCCGGACAGGTGGCGCTGGCCAAGTACGTCATGCGCGGCAAGGAGAGCCTCGTCCTGATCCGTTCCAGCCAGGGCGGGCTGATGCTCCACGCCATGTACTTCGCCGACGAGATCCGCGATTTCGGCGAGATCGACAAGGGCAAGGAAGCGGCGATCAAGCCGAACGAGCTGGCGCTGGCGCAGAAGCTGATCCAGGAGCTGTCGAATCCGGAGTTCAAGCCGGATACGTACCACGACGAGTACCGAGGCCGCGTCCTGGCCGTCGTCGAGTCCAAGGTCGAGGGCAAGGAGATCACGGCGGGCGCGACCCAGGTCGCGCGCACGCAGGTCATCGATCTCATGGAAGCGCTGAAGCAGAGCCTCGAGTCGCGCGCCTCCGGCGAAGAGCCGGCCGCGAAGGCGAAGAAACCTGCCGCGGCCAAGGCCAAACGCGCCGCGGCTCCGGTTAAGGAGAGCAAACGGGCCGCCCGTTGATGTAGATTACCTGCCGGGGGTCTTTCGGAGCGCGGTTTCGGGCAGTAGGGACGTCGTGAAGGGCGGTCGGGCATGGATGCGGTGACGACCTATTCCACGCGCGACGTGGCGCGGATTCTCCACGTCTCGGAGCCCCGGGTTCGAACCTGGGCGCGCATGGGCGGCATCGTCCCCAAGCCCGGCGCCGACGGCGACCCCGAATTCACCTTCCAGGAGCTTCTCCTCCTTCGCACGACCCGCGGCCTGCTCGATGCGGGCGTTCCACCGCGGCGCGTGAAGCGCATCTGGTCCACCCTGAAGCAGCAGCTCTCCGAGGAGCTCCCCCTGACCAGCATCCGCATCCTGGCCGACGGCGATCGCGCGATCGCCTGGGACGGCAAGGCGCCCTGGCAGCCCGAATCGGGTCAGTTCGTGCTCGATTTCGTCGCGGGCGACGTGGCCGGCGCGAGCGAGGCGCCGCTGTTCGAGGTGGTATCGGGCGGGAGCGGAGGCGAGGAGGAAGGCGTCGAGGAGGCGGTGGCGGCCTCGACCCAGGAGTCGTCCCGAACGCCTTCGACTCATCCTCAGAAATCGTCCAGGACGCCGGCGGCTCCAATTCAGAAACCGTCTGGGGCGCCGGCGGTGATTTCCATCTTTCGCGACGTCGCTTCGAAGCGGGCGACGCAGCGGGACGACGACCCGCCGGATGAGTCCGCGGAGCATTGGTTCCGGCTGGGCTCGGAGATGGAGAGCACGTCGCCGCTGGAGGCCCGGCTAGCGTATCTGAAGGCGCTCGACGCCGATCCGAACCACGCCGACGCGCACCTCAATCTGGGCCGGCTGGAGCATCGCGCGGGGGATCTCGCCGCGGCCGAGGCGCGCTATCGCCGGGCGATCCAGTGCGACCCCGAGGACGCGACGTCGCATTTCAATCTGGGCGTGCTGTTGGAGGATCGCAACTGCCCGCAGGCGGCGGCCGAAGCGTACGAGCAGGCGATCGCGCTGGACCCGGATCTCGCGGACGCGCACTACA
Source organism: Candidatus Omnitrophota bacterium (assembly GCA_035496795.1). Taxonomy (GTDB): domain Bacteria; phylum Eisenbacteria; class RBG-16-71-46; order SZUA-252; family SZUA-252; genus DASQJL01. Next base: position 270 of record DATJEJ010000095.1, on the reverse strand, counting down.
ATTTGGGGTTACTGCTGGAAAAGCTCGGCCATCGCGCCGACGCGCTGCGCCATCTCATGGCCGCGCACCGGCTGTACGCAAAGTAGTGCCAAGATATTTACCGTCGCTAGCGGCGGTGAAATCGTTGACGTTTGTCGCGGCGAAATGACGCATCCCTGATGCGCAGCCATTGCGCCGGCCCCAGAGCTAGCGCTCCACCTTCACCACCACCGCCGTGAGATCGTCCGACGGTCCCCGCACTCCCTCGTAGCGCTTCACCGCCTCGATCAA
>DATJEJ010000094.1:0-2405 GCA_035496795.1 Candidatus Omnitrophota bacterium | reverse complement strand
CTTCTCGGCGGCGCGCAGCCGCTCCTTCCGCGCGCGCCCGGCGCGCGTGAGGACCCCCGAGCCGAGCACGAAGAGCGCGACGGGCGCCATCACCCCGGGACCGAATCCTAACACCAGGGCCAGGGAGACGGCGAAGCCGAGCGCGGCGGCGCCCGGCGTCCCCTGCCGGGTCACGAGCACGAGCCAAGCACCCGCCGCCGCGAAGAGGAGGCCCCAGAGAAACGGCGTCACGCGAGGAAGTGAAACGCCGCGGCGACCGCGAGCGGGATGACGGCATTGTCCCATCCCGGCGGCGAGAGCGCCTCGACCAGCGCGCCGGCCGCCGCGCACCCCACCGCCAGGCGCACGGCGTGGATGCCGGGGGCCAGGGACCAGGCGACCATGCCGGCGGCCAGGACCGCGACCAGGAAGAACGCGAGGGATCCCTCCAGCGTGCGCCGCAGACGGAGCGGCCGGAGGCGCCGCTGCCCGAATCGTCCGCCCACCCACGCGGCCGCGGGATCGGCGAGCGCGAGCACGAGGCAGCCGGCCACGACCGGCGCGCGTGACGGATCGTTCCAGAAGAGCGCGTAGGTGAGCGCGACGCCGAGCGGGAAGGTCCAGAGACCGCGCGAAGCCCCCGCATCCCCCGCGCGGTCCAGCGCGGGTACCATGCGCCCGGTCTTTCCCGAGGCGTTGATCGCGAGGAAGGCGAGCGGCGGAACGAGCGCCCAGCCGAGGTGGTGGAATCGCGTCGCGACGAAGGCGGTCCAGAGGCCGACCGCGACGTGGAGGGCGCGGCGCACGGCCGGAGCGGCCGAGGGGCGCGAGCCCACGGCGCGCGCGACAGCCACGAGAGCGAACAGGACGAGAAAGGAGGCGGCTACGAGGAGAGGATCGTGGAGGGCCACGAGCACGAGGGGAACCTTATCCGCGCCCCCGGCGCGGTGTCAAAGCGATTCGCCGCCGCGCGGCTCCGCACCGCCCCCGTCGTACGGGTTCTTGCCGCGGGCTCCGGGACGCGCGTCGGGCTCGCCCGCGCTTCGGACGCGGTTCTTTCCCGACTGCTTCGCCGCGTAGAGCGCGATGTCGGCCGACTCGAGCAGCTCCCCCGCGGTGATGCCGTTCTGGGGATAGGTCGCGACGCCGAGGCTGACCGTGATGACTCCCGGCGGCACGAGCGGGAAGGCCGTCGTCTCCACCGAAGCCTTCACGCGGTCGGCGAGCACCACCGCCCCCTCGCGCGCCGTCTGCGGCAGGATCACGACGAACTCGTCGCCGCCGTACTTGGCGACCAGATCGATCGAGCGCGCCTCCCGCACCAGGATCTGCGCCACGCTGCGAAGCACCTCGCTCCCCCGCAGGTGCCCGTTCTGGTCGTTGTAGTGCTTCAGATTGTCCACGTCGATCATGAGGAGCGAGAAGGTCTGTCCGAAGCGCGCCGCGCGCTTCACCTCGCGCCGGAGGGCCATCTTGAGGAAGCGATAGTTGTAGACCTGCGTGAGGTCGTCGGTGATCGCGAGCTGCTCGGCATGCCGGTAGAGCTTTCCGTTCTCGATCGCGATCGCCGTCTGGTTGGCGAGCAGCGAGAGGATTCGGATGTGGCGCGGATCGAAGGGCGTTGCGTCGAGCCGGTTGACGGCGACGAGAACGCCGAGCACCGCGTCGCGCACCTTGAGCGGCGCCGCCAGCACGGTGGCCGTCTGCAACCCAGGCAGGGAATCCATGCTCGGGTGGTAGCGCGGATCGGCGTCCACGTCGGGCACGTGCACCGGCTGCCCCTCGAGGAGCACCCAGCGGCTGATGCCGGCGTGGCTCGGCAGCTCGTAGCGCTCCAGCGACTGCAGCTGTCCGTCCGGGCCGCGCCGGCGCGCGAACTTCCGGATCCGCCCGCCGTCCACCGTCACGAGGAACACCGCCTGCGCGTGAAGCATGTGCAGCGCGCAGGAGAGGACCGACTCGAAAATAGTCTCCTGCGCCCTCCCGCCGTTGATCAGGCTGGTAATTTCCTGGAGGGTGGTAAAAAACAGCTCGTTCCCCGCAAGGTCGTCCATTGCGGGATGCACGGTTTTGTTGGGGCGCTGTGGCACGGTGCTGTGTTTCAGCAATCTCCGTGCCTCTGTGCGAAGCACCTTGCGAATGGGGGCCGAGCGCACTGCGTTTGCGCGAGGAGAGGCAGCCCTTCGGGCGGCCGCCCTCCGGCCCGACGCTCTCCTCGAGTTTGGCGACCGCCTCGGCGGGCCTCCGGGAGGCGCCCTCCGCGGCTGCCTCTCCTCGCGTCCAAGGATTGCGTTTCGACCCGCCGAGCACTGGTGCGCCAACCAGCTCACGGGCATGCCACCCATAAAGTCGACTTTGGGAGACGTGATCGAAGGGAGCGTGATCGAACCATGTACCCGTTTGGGGGGGTGGCGGCGCGAAGCGCA
>DATJEJ010000093.1:0-6279 GCA_035496795.1 Candidatus Omnitrophota bacterium | reverse complement strand
TCGACCGGCAGCACCTGCCCCGTCACGTAACCGGCCTCCTCGGAGCACAGGAAGGCCACCGCGTGCGCGACGTCGTCGGGGCTGCCGAGCCGACCCAGGGGGATCTGCGACTGCAGCCCCTCCCTGACCTTCTCCCCCAGCCCCTCCGTCATCGCGGTCTCGATGAAGCCCGGCGCGACCGCATTCACCGTAATATGACGTGATGCCAACTCCTTAGCAACGGCCTTCGTCAGCCCCAGGAGGCCCGCTTTGGAGGCGGCATAGTTCGCCTGCCCCGCGTTTCCGATCAGCCCGATCACCGACGAGACGTTCACGATCCGCCCCCACCGCTGCTTCATCATCGGTTTGGCGAAGGCGCGCATCATCCGGAACGCCCCCTTCAGATTCGTCGTGAGGACCAGGTCCCAGTCCTCGTCGCTCATCCGGAGCAGGAGCCCGTCCTTGGTCACCCCCGCGTTGTTCACCAGGATGTCGGCACGCCCGAACGCCTCGAGGGTCGCCGCGCAGACCCGGTCCGCTTCATGTTCCCGCGCGGCGTCAGCCGCGAGGGGCAGCGCTTCGGTCCCCATGGCGCGGATCTCGGCCGCTGCAGACTCCAATGCTGACGCGTCGCGCCCCGTGAGCACCACCTTGGCCCCCTCGCAGGCGAGACGCCGCGACACCGCGAGCCCGATCCCCTTGGCGCCGCCCGTCACGACCGCGACGCGCGTGTCGAAGCGCCCGCTCATCGACTCCCCGGCGCGGGAGCCGCGTCCGCCGGTGCCGAAGCCGCCTCCACCTCGTCGGGATCCTGCGAACCGAAGAGCGCGAGCTCCCGGTCCACGCTCTTCGCCAGACCGCGCAGCACCCGCCCGTTTCCGACCTCGACGAACCGGCGCGTCCCGTCCGCGATCAGCGCGCGCATCGTCGGCTCCCAGAGCACGGGCTGGAGGAGCTGCTCCTTCAGCGTCGCGCGCGCCTCCTCGGGCTCGCGCACCGGCTTCGCCGAGACGTTGGCGTAGACCGGGAAGCGGGGGCGCGAGAACGCCACCTGGTCGAGCGCCGCGGCCAGGCCGCGCGCCGCCGCCTCCATGAGCGGCGAATGGAACGCCGCGCTCACGGCGAGCGGCACGACCCGCTTCGCCCCGAGCCGCTTCGCCTCGTCGGTGGCGCGGGCGAGCGCTTCGGGCGTTCCGGAGAGCACGACCTGCCCCGGCGAGTTGTAGTTGGCGGCCGCCAGATCCCGCGGCGCGTCCACCGCGCGGAGCACCTCGGCGATCTGCTCCGCCGTGAGCCCGAGGACCGCGGCCATGGCCCCGGGGCGCTCGTCGCCGGCGTGGGCCATCGCCTCGCCGCGCGCCCGGATCAGCCGGAGCCCGTCGGCGTAGGAGAAGGTCCCCGCCGCGACGTGGGCGGCGTACTCCCCCGCGCTGTGCCCCGCCGCGGCGGAGGGAGCGATTCCCTTCGCCCCGAGCGCGCGGAAGGCGGCGACGCTCGTGGCGAGCAGCGCCGGCTGCGTGTTCTCGGTGCGGGTCAGCTCCGCCTCGGGCCCCTCGAAACAGAGCTTCGTGAGGGAGAACCCCAGAACGGCGTCGGCCTCCTCGAAAGCGCCGCGCGCCTCGGGGTAGCGATCGGCCAGCAGCCGTCCCATGCCGACGCTCTGCGAGCCCTGGCCGGGGAAGAGGAACGCCGGTCCCGTCACCATTGCACCATCGCGGCGGCCCAGGTGAACCCGCCGCCGAACGTCACCAGCTCGACCAGGCTGCCGGCCCGGATGCGGCCGGTGCGCCGCGCCTCGTCCATCGCGAGCGGGATCGAGGCCGACGACGTATTCCCGTAGCGATCCAGGTTCACGAACACCTTCTCGGAGGGGAGCCCCAGCCTGCGCGCCGTGGCGTCGACGATGCGCAGGTTGGCCTGGTGCGGGATGATCAGGTCCAGCTCCTCGGGCGTGTGTCCCGACGCGTCCAGGCATTCCATCGCCACCGATTCCATGGCGCGAACGGCGTGCTTGAAGACGTCGTTGCCGCTCATCGTGATGGTGTGGAGGCGCTGGTCCACGGTCTCGTGCGACGGCGGGCGCAGGGAGCCCCCCGCGGGCATCTCGAGCAGGTGGACCAGCGATCCGTCGCTGTGGAGGCAGATCGCGAGGATCCCGCCCGGCGCCCCGGTCGAGCGCAACACCACGGCGCCCGCCGCGTCCCCGAAGAGCACGCAGGTGTTCCGGTCGGTCCAGTTCACGATCCGCGAGAGCGTCTCCACCCCGACCACCAGCACCGTCTCGGCCGCGCCGGAGCGGATGGCGTTGTATCCCAGCGAGAGCCCGTACAGAAATCCGGCGCAGGCGGCGGAGATGTCGAAGGCGTGCGCCTTGGTGGCGCCGAGTCTTTCTTGTAACAGGCAGGCGGTCGAGGGGAAGATGCGGTCCCCCGTCACGGTGCCCACGATGATCTGGTCCAGCGCCGAGCCGTCGATCCTGGCGTCGGCCAGCGCCTTTCGCGCGGCCTCCGTGGCGAGCACCGACGAGGGCGTCGTCGGATCGGAGATCCGCCGCTCCTTGATGCCGGTGCGGCTGGTGATCCACTCGTCGGAGGTGTCGACGATCTGCTCCAGGTCCTTGTTCGTGAGGACGCGCGAGGGCGTGTGGGACCCGGTGCCGATGATGTGGACGTCGCGCGGGGTCGCGATCATGCGGCCGCCGGAGTCAGGCGCTCCAGCTCCAGGCGGATCGAGTCGGCCACGCGCGCCTCGGCGCAGCGCGCCGCCACCTTGATGGCGTTCTTGATCGCGCGCGGGTTGGAGCGGCCGTGGCCGATGATGCAGGTGCCGTCCACGCCCAGAAGCGGCGCGCCGCCGACCTCGGCGTAGTCCAGGCGCCGCTTCAGCCGCCGGAAGGCGGGCTTCAGCAGGAGCCCCGCCGTCATGCTCAGCGGATGCGCGCTGATCTCGTCCTTGATCATGGTGGAGAGGCTCGGGATCACGCTCTCCGCGAACTTGAGCAGCACGTTGCCGACGAAGCCGTCGCACACGACCACGTCGGCCGTGCCCAGGATGATGTCCTTCCCCTCGACGTTTCCGACGAAGTGGATCGGGCTCCGCTTCAAGAGCTGGTGGGCCTCGTAGTAGAGCTCGCTTCCCTTCTCCGCCTCTTCACCGATATTGAGCAGGCCGACGCGCGGGCGCTCGATCCCGAGCACGAGGCGCGCGTAGATGCTGCCCATGACGGCGAACTGGTAGAGGTGGGACGGCTTGCAGTCGGAGGTGGCGCCCACGTCCAGGATCACGACGTTCCCCTGGGGCGTCGGCAGCACGGTGGCGATGGCGGGGCGGTGGATCTGCGCGATGCGTCCGATCTCGAAGAGGGCGGCCGCGACGACGGCGCCGGTGTTCCCCGCGGAGACGAGCGCGTCGGTCTCGCCGCTCTTGTGGAGGCGGGCCGCGACGCTGATCGAGGAATCGCGCTTCTTCCGGACGCTCTGCGCCGCGGACTCGGCCATCTCGATCACTTCGGCGGCGTGGATCACGCGAGGAAGACGGTCGCGAACGCCGAGGCGGTCGGCCTCGGCCTGGATCTCGCGCTCGTCACCGATCAGGGCCACGTCGAACGAGGCGCCCGGCTCGCCGAGCGCCTCGAGCGCGCCCTCGATCACGACGCGGGGGGCCAGGTCGCCTCCCATGGCATCCACCCCGATGACCGGGCCCTTCCCTTGCTGGCGCATGGTCGTTGGCGTGGATGCCTACGAAGCCCGGAGACCCTCCCGCGCGATCACCTCTTCGCCGGCGTAATAGCCGCAGTGCGCGCAGACCCGATGAGGAAGCTTGGGCTGGCTGCAGTGGGAGCAGAGCGACCGCGACGGCATGCGAAGCTTCCAGTTCGTCCGGCGCTTCTTGCCGCGGGTGCTCGAATGCCTTCTCTTGGGTACCGCCATGATTCATTCCTCTCGTGGCTGGACGCCGGGTTCCGGTGCGGCCTCCCGGGCCGCGCCCTGGGTGACGGCGCGTTCGCAGCGGCAGGGTCCGGCGTTACGGTCTTCGCCGCACTGCGGGCAGAGGCCCTTGCAGTCCTCGCGGCAGAGCGGCTTCATCGACAGACCCAGGATCACCGCTTCCCGGATCTCGTCGTCGATGGAAAGGGTCCGGCCGTCGTGGAAGTGAACCCCTCCATCTTCTTCATCCAACGCCGGATGGCCCTGGACGTTCGTGGCCGGGACCTTAGCACAGAAGACATCGAACTCCAATTCGAGTTTCTCCGGAAACTCGACCAGGCAGCGGCTACATTCCTGGTGCGCCGTGGTTTGCGCCGCCCCGCGGATCCAGATCTCGTCCAGGCGCCGGTCCAGGTTGAGGGCCAGGTGGATGGGCGCGTCCAGGACCGCCTCCGTCGGCAGGAGCCCGACGGATTCGCCCGTAACGTCCATCTCCAGGTGGGTCTGGCCCTGGGCCAGCTCTCTCAGGTCGATCTGCATGGGTCTTTAGACTAGCGGGCGGCTCCCACGGCGTCGAAAAAGAACGGGATCTCGGTCGCGGCCGACTCGGGCGAGTCGGAGGCGTGAACCGCGTTGTTCTGCTTGCTCTCGGCGTAGAGCGCCCGGATCGTCCCCGGCTTCGCCTCCTTGGGATCGGTCGCGCCGATCAGGTCGCGCAGCGCCTTGATCGCGTTGTCGCGCCGCAACAGGCACGGCACCGCCGGTCCCGACGACATGAACGACACCAGGTCGCCCAGGAACGGCTTCCCCTCGTGCACGGCGTAGAACCGCCGCGCCTTCTCGGGCGTGAGCCGCACCATGCGCATCTCCGCGACCGTAAATCCCGCTTTCTCCACTTCGGCCAGGATCAGCCCGATCTTCCCCGCGGCGACCGCGTCCGGCTTGATCATGAACAGCGTCGATTCCACGCGCTTCCTCCATGTCGTCGCGCGCGCAGCGCGCGACAAGACTGAGGCGCCCCCGGATGGCTCCAGGCAGCGCCTCGAACACTTCCGTTCCGATCAGTGACGCGATTTCGCCCTTGCCGACTTGGCGCGTCTCTTGGCCGCCGGGCGCGCTCCCGTCCGCTTCTTCGTAGCCCCGCGCTTCGCCGCGGACTTCGCGGCCGGGCGCGACACGGCGCGCTTCTTCGGCGCCGCTTTCTTCCTCGCGGCCGCGGCGCGTCCCGCTCCCCCGGCCACCACACGCAGCTTGGGCCGACCGCGCTCCAGCGCCGCCTGCACCAGCCGCGGGATGTCGGACGGGACCTTCGCGACCGGCACCCCCGCGCGCTCGAACCGCGCGATCTTCTCCTGCGCCGTGCCCGATCCGCCCGAGACGATGGCGCCGGCGTGCCCCATGCGCTTCCCGGGGGGCGCGGTCTGCCCCGCGATGAACGCCACGACCGGCTTCGTCATGGTGGACTCGATGAGCGCGGCCGCCTCTTCCTCGTCCGCGCCGCCGATCTCGCCGATCAGCACGACGGCGTCGGTCTTGTCGTCCCCCTCGAAGAGGGCGAGCGCGTCGGTGAAGCGCGTGCCGATGATCGGGTCGCCGCCGATGCCGATGCAGGTCGACTGTCCGATCTTGGCGCGCGTGAGCTGCCAGACCACCTCGTAGGTGAGCGTTCCGCTGCGGCTGACGAGGCCGATCCGCCCCGGCGCGTGGATGAAGCCCGGCATGATCCCCACCTTGCACTGCCCCGGCGAGATGAGCCCCGGGCAGTTGGGTCCGATCAGCCGCGTCGAGCGGCCGTTCAGATAGGCGGCGATCTCGATCATGTCGCGCGCCGGGATCCCCTCGGTGATGCAGACCACGAGCGGCATCTCGGCGTCGGCGGATTCGTAGATCGCGTCCTGGGCCAGCGACGCCGGAACGTAGATGACCGAGACGTCGGCCTTGGTCTTCTGGACCGCCTCCTCCACCGAATCGAAGACCGGGATGCCGTCCACGTCGGAGCCGCCCTTGCCGGGGGTCACCCCGGCGACGACCCGGGTTCCGTAGTCGCGCATCTGCTTGGCGTGGAAGGAGCCGTCCCGGCCCGTGATTCCCTGCACCAGCACGCGGGAGCTGCGATCGATGAGGATGCTCATGCCGCCTCCGCCGCGCGCGCGATCACGGCCCGGACCGCCTCGTCCATGTCGCTCAGGGCCGTCATGCCGCGGCCGCTCAGGAGTTCCCGCGCTTCCCGCTCGTTCGTTCCGGTGAGGCGGATCACGATCGGCAGCTTCATGCCGATCCGGTCGAGCGCGGTCAGGAGTCCCCGCGCCACGTCGTCGCAGCGCGTGATGCCCCCGAAGATGTTGAACAGGACCGCGCGCACGCGCGCGTCCCG
>DATJEJ010000092.1:0-3136 GCA_035496795.1 Candidatus Omnitrophota bacterium | reverse complement strand
GCTCCAGCTCTTCGACGGGTTTTCCGGGCACGTAGGGCGTGAGGCTTCGAATCTCAGGACGGATTGGATCCATCGCTTTGAGCGTCATGGCGAAGCACTCCTTCCGGTCGTGATCCGGAGCGCAGTCTACCACCCCGATTCGGCCGCGGGGAAACTTCCGAGCACGCGAAACAGCCGCGTCCGGGCGCGCATTTCCGCGAGCGCCGGGCGCAGCGGATCGGCGTCCTGGTGCCCCGCGACCTCGAGCAGGAAGAGGTGCTCTCCGGGCCTCCAGCGATGCGTCCGGGATTCGATCCAGAGGAGATTCACGCCGTGCGCGGCCAGGGCGCGGAGCGCTTCGAGGAGCGCGCCCGGGGTGTTCTCCAGCGCGAGCAGGAGGGCCGTCTTGTCGCGCCCGCTCGCCGCGCCCGACGCGCGTCCGAGCACCAGGAACCGCCGCGTGCGACGCGGCGCGTCCTCGGCTTCGGGCTCGACCTCCGGGAGTCCGGCGAGATCGGCCACGATCGCCGGCGCGAGGCACACGGCGTCGGGGTCGGCGGCCGCGCGACGTCCCGCCTCCAGGCTCCCCGCCGCGGCCACCACCTCCACGCCGGGGCCGAGCGCCGCGCGCCACCGCTGGCAGAGGGCGAGCGCGGCCGGATGCGCGATCAGGCGCTTCGGCGCGCGCGCGCGGCCCAGAGCCTCGTAGCCGCCCCGGTCGACGAACTCCGCCGTGATCGCCGCCTCGGCCCCGAGGAGGAGATCGTAGGCGTCGAAGGGCGGATCCTCGGCGTCGCCCTCGAGCGCGAAGATCCCGTGCTCCGCGCGCTCGGAGCCGATCGCCTCCAGCAGGTGCTGCGGCGAAGCGGTGGCGGCGTAGGTCGAGGAGGCGCCGAAGCGGCGCACGGCGGCCTGGTGGGCGAAGCCGCCCTCGGCGCCGAGATAGGCGACGCGAAACGCTCCCTGCGCGGCGCGCGATGCGGAGACGATCTCGCGGAAGATGGCGCGGACGCCCGAGCGGGGAAAGGCGCCCTTCGCCTCGCGCTCGATCCGCTCGAGGAGGTCGCGCTCGCGCGCCGCGTCCAGGGTCGCTTCCCCGGAGGCCTGCTTCAGCGCCCCGATCCGCCGCGCCAGCTCGGCGCGGTCCTCGAGGAGGCGGAGCAGGTCGCGATCCAGCCGGTCGATCGCGCGGCGGATCTCGTCCCGCTCGCCATCACTCATCGCGCGCTCCCCCTTCCGAGCGCCGCCCGGCGCAGCGCCTCGATCTCCCTTCCCGTGAGCGGCCGGAGCGAGCCCGGGCGCTGCACGCCGAGGCGGATCGGGCCGAAGCGCGTCCGGAGGAGCCGCTCCACCTCCAGGCCCGCCCGCTTCGCGAGCACGCGCACTTCGCGCTTCTTCCCCTCCGCGAGATCGAAGCGGACGATGCCGCGGCCGCGCTCGGCTCCCTCGAGGACGACCGCCGCGGGGCGCACCGGCACGCCCTCGACGACGGCTCCTTCACGCAGGAGGCGGACGATCGCAGGATCGGGCACGGGGCGCACCCAGACGCGATAGCTCCGGATGAGGGCGCTTCGCGGGTGCAGGAGGGCTTCGGCGAGCGCGCCGTCGGTGGTCAGGAGGAGGAGGCCCTCCGATTCGTAGTCGAGGCGTCCCACCGGCATCATCCCGCGCGCCTCCTGGCCGAGCCGATCGAAGATCGTCGGCTTTCCCCCCTGGGAGCGGCGGCTGACGAGAACGCGGGGCGGCTTGTGGTAGGCGGCGTAGCGCTCGGCGTCGGGAAGGCGGAGAACCGCGCCGTCGAGGGCGACCTGGTCGCGCCCCGGGGTCACCGGAGCGCCCATGCCGTGGGGCGGAAGGCCGTTCACGGTCACGCGCCCCTCGCGGATCCACTGATCGGCCTCGCGCCGCGATCCGCCGCCGGCGCGCGCGAGAAAGAGGTTAAGCCGCACCCTCGGGCGCGGGCTCCGCTTCCGTATCGGTCGCCGCCACGGCCTCCGCCGTCGCGTCCGGCTCCATCTCCAGCCGCTCCCGTTCTTCCAGAACGGGCCCCAGCTCCTTGAGCTCCGGCAGATCGGAGATGTCGTTGATCCCGATGTAGGAGAGGAATTCCGTCGACGTGGCATAGACGAGCGGCCGGCCCACGCCCTTGGAGCGTCCCTTGATGGCGACCAGGCCGCGCTCGAGCAGCGTGTGGAGCGAGCCGCTGGAATCCACGCCGCGGATGGAATCGATCTCCACCTTGGTCACGGGCTGCTTGTAGGCGACGATGGCGAGCGTCTCGAGACCCGCGCGCGAGAGCCGCACCTTGCGCCGCGAGCGGAGCATCCGCTCGATCCAGGGGGCGCATTCCTTCTTCGACAGGAGCTGGTAGCCGCCCGCGATCTCGGCCAGCGTCACCCCCCGCTCGCTCTCCTCGTAGTCGCGCGCCATCTGCTCGAGCTCTTCGGCGACGGTGGCGGCATCGGGACCGTCGAGAACCTCGACCAGGGTCGAGAGGCCCACCGGCGCGTCGCTCGCAAAGAGGAGGGACTCTAGAATTTGCTTCGTGGTGGTCATCGCGCTCCCTCCCCGTCATCGGGCATCGGTAACTCGGACGTCCGGGCTTCGGCGGCTGCAGCGGCTTCGGCCGCCGCGGCGGCCTCGTCGCCGGCCGCGGGCTCGTCGCTCATCGCATCCTCCGGCGGAGCTTCGCCGCGCCACTCGACCCAGATCGGACCGAACAGCTCTTCCTGGGCGACGTGCACGTTCCCCGCCTTGAGCATCTCGAGGAGCCCGAGGAAGGCCGTGATCTTCTCGATCCGGCTCACGAACGGCTCGAGCAGCTCCTCGAACAGCATGCGCGACCGCTCGCGGAGATTGTTCGCGAGGAGCGCGATCGCCTCTTCCAGCCGGATCGGCTCGGCGACGATCGTGTGGACCGGCACCGGCGCCTGGCGCGAGAGCACACCCTTCAGCGCGTCGAGGAGGCGGAAGAGGCTGACCGGCAAGAGCTCGCTCGCCTCGGGATCTTCGAGCTGCGCGGGAGCGCCGCGGTCGAAGCGAAGGCGGCGGTCCCCTTCGAGACGCTCCAGCTCCTTCGAGGCGTCCTTGAAGCGGCGGTACTCGAGGAGCTGGCGGACCAGCCCTTCGCGCGGATCCTCTTCCTCTTCCTCGGCCG
>DATJEJ010000091.1:0-7275 GCA_035496795.1 Candidatus Omnitrophota bacterium | reverse complement strand
GATACCGTTCCCCGCGATCTCCCCGGGATTCGTATAGATGTTGGCGGCCAGGTCGGGATGGGTCATGTCCACGCCCGTGTCGATGATCCCCACGATCACCGACGACGAGCCCGTCTGGACGTCCCACGCGTGGGCAGCACTGATGTCGGCTCCCGGCAGCCCCCCGGTCTGGCCCGTGTTGTTCATCCCCCAGAGCTGACCGAAGAGCGGATCGTTCGGCGTGCGGTTCACCGACAGGATGTAGTTCGGCTCGATGATCTCCACGTTGGGATGGTTCTTGTAGCGGCGGATCGCCTCGTCGGTGCCGATGCCGGCACGGTCCTGCTCGGCCCGGATCCGGCCGAAGCGCCGGATGGTGGAGGCCTGGATGTCGGCGAGAATGGCGTCCTTGACGCTCTGCGGCGTCCCCGCGCGGAACTTGAGGATGACCTCGCCCGGCTTGGACGGAGGCTCGGCGAAGCCCGGGGCCGCGGCGATCGAGAGGGCAGCGAACAGGGAGAGCAGAGCGGCACCGAGGGTCCGCATGGAACTTCTCCTCGCCACGTGACGGCGCTTGCGGGCCGGGCGTGCTCGCTGGCGGGACGGCCCGCAGTGGCGCCTCGCCGGGGGGGAGGAGATCTTCGAATGACGATGGTGGCCCGCAAGAAGCGGGACGGGAGATTCAAGGCACCGTACGTCCGGCCTGAACGTGAATCAATGGTTCTCTGGTCGCATCCTCATCGGGCACGAGTCCCCGTGGCTTAGCGACCAACGGCGAACCGGTCCCGCCTTGTACGCCTCCCGGGATTCCCCCATGATGCTGGACATACGGATAACGCGGCCTCGGCCCCATACCGCACGGCCCGCCGTAACACCGATACCGAAAATGCCTGGCTGGGTTCGGAACGGGCCCTCCGGGAGGGAGCGCCATGACCACCCAGCTCAAAGACGCCAAGAGTCCCGAGACCGCCACCCTGTCCTTGAACGGCACTTCCGCCGCGCTCCCGGTGATCCGCGGCACCGAGCAGGAGACCGCGATCGACATCGAGAAGCTCCGGGCCACGACGGGCCTCATCACGCTCGACCCGGGCTACGGCAACACCGGCTCGTGCCGGAGCGCGATCACGTTCATCGACGGGGAGAAAGGGATCCTGCGCTATCGCGGGTATCCGATCGAGGAGCTGGCGCAGAAGAGCACCTTCCTCGAGGTGGCTTGGCTCCTGATCCACGGAGAGCTGCCGACCCGCGCCGACCTGGACGGATTCACGGCCGAGATCACGCGCCACACCATGCTGCACAAGGATTTCGACCGCTTCTTCGACGCGCTCCCCAAGGACGCGCACCCGATGCCGGTCTGCGCGGCCGCGGTCGGAGCGCTGGCGACCTTCTATCAGAAGCCCGAGAGCGAAGCGCAGATCCACGACACCATCATCCGGCTGATCGGCAAGATGCCGACGATCGCCGCCTACTCCTACAAGCATTCCATCGGACAGCCGTTCCTGTACCCCATGAACCGCCTCGACTACGTCGCCAACTTCATGCGGATGATGTTCGGCGTCCCGTCCGAGGACTACGAAGTGGATCCCGTGCTCGCCCGGGTGCTGGACCTGCTGTTGATCCTGCACGCCGACCACGAGCAGAACTGCTCCACCAGCACGGTGCGCATGGTCGGAAGCTCGATGGCCAACCTGTACGCGAGCATCGCGGCCGGGATCAGCGCGCTCTGGGGCCCGCTGCACGGCGGCGCGAACCAGCAGGTGATCGAGATGCTGGAGCAGATCGCGGAGCAGGAGGGCTCGGCCGACAAGTTCATCGCGAAGGCCAAGGACAAGAACGACACCACGCGGCTGATGGGCTTCGGCCACCGCGTCTACAAGAGCTACGACCCGCGCGCGGCCATCTTGAAGCAGGCGTGCGCCGACGTGCTGAAGCGCGTGGGACGCTCGAGCCAGCTGCTCGACATCGCGATGCGGCTGGAAGAGGTCGCGCTGCACGACGACTATTTCGTGAGCCGCAAGCTCTATCCCAACGTCGACTTCTATTCCGGCGTCATCTATCAGGCGCTCGGCATCCCGGTGAACATGTTCACGGTCATGTTCACGCTGGGCCGGCTCCCCGGCTGGATCGCGCAGTGGCTGGAGATGCGCCGCGACAAGGATTTCCGCATCTCCCGCCCGCGTCAGGTCTACGTCGGATCCCCGAAGCGGATGTACGTGCCGCTGGCCGATCGCGGATAAGTTCGCAGCCACGCCGGAGCCGCGCTCCGGCGCTTCGTCACGAGGGCCCCGAGCGGTCGGCGGGGCCTCGCCGTTTCGCCGGCCGCGTGATCCGCGCGTTCGGCACCATTCATGCGCCCTACTCCCCGGACGTTCCCGCACTCGATCCGATAAACGCCGCGGTTCCATGCGCCTATCCCCCGGGCGCGCCGACGGCGAACGCTGTTGTCCTCTGACAACCTGGCAGGGTCCATGACGACCCCGTCAGGAGGAGAGCCCCATGGCGACCCTGGTTCACGACACGAAGAAGTCCACGACGGCCACGTTGTCCCTGGACGGGACGATGGCCACGCTGCCCGTCGTGCGCGGCACGGAGGGGGAAACCGCGATCGACATCGAGGAGCTTCGGGCCGCCACCGGCCTGATCACCCTCGATCCCGGCTTCGCCAACACCGGCTCGTGCAAGAGCGCGATCACCTTCATCGACGGCGAGAAAGGGATCCTCCGCTATCGCGGCTATCCGATCGAGGAGCTGGCCGCGAAGAGCTCGTTCCTCGAAGTGGCCTGGCTGTTGATCCACGGCGAGCTGCCCACGAATGCCGAGCTCGAGACCTTCACGAACGAGATCACCCGCCACACGATGTTGCACCAGGACTTCGAGCGCTTCTTCGGTGCGTTGCCGAAGGACGCGCACCCCATGCCGGTCTGCGCCGCCGCGGTGGGCGCGCTCGCCACGTTCTACCAGCAGCCGGAGAGCGAGGCGCAGATCCACGACACGATCATCCGGCTGATCGGCAAGATGCCGACCATCGCGGCGTACAGCTACAAGCACTCGATCGGGCAGCCGTTCGTCTATCCGCTGAACCGGCTGGACTACGCCTCGAACCTGCTGCGCATGATGTTCTCGGTGCCCAGCGAGGAGTACGAGGTGGACCCGGTGCTCGCCAAGGCGGTCGACCTGCTCCTGATCCTGCACGCCGACCACGAGCAGAACTGCTCCACCAGCACCGTCCGCGTCGTGGGCAGCTCGAAGGCCAACCTGTACGCCTCCATCTCCGCGGGTATCAGCGCTCTTTGGGGTCCCCTCCACGGCGGCGCGAATCAGCAGGTCATCGAGATGCTGGAGCGGATCGAAGCCGAGGAGGGCTCGGCGGACAAATTCATCGCGAAGGCGAAGGACAAGAACGACACCACGCGGCTCATGGGCTTCGGCCACCGCGTCTACAAGAGCTACGACCCGCGGGCGGCGATCTTGAAGAAGTCCTGCGGCGAGGTGCTCCAGCGCGTCGGCGTCTCCAGCAAGCTCCTCGAGATCGCGATGCGGCTGGAGTCGGTCGCCCTCAAGGACGAGTACTTCGTGAGCCGGAAGCTCTACCCGAACGTCGACTTCTACTCGGGCGTGATCTACAAGGCGCTCGGCATCCCGGTGAACATGTTCACGGTCATGTTCACGCTGGGACGGCTCCCCGGCTGGGTCGCGCAGTGGCTCGAGATGCGGCGGGATCCGGATTTCCGCATCTCCCGGCCGCGGCAGATCTACGTGGGGTCGCCGAAACGGATGTACGTGCCTCTTCCCGACCGCGCCTGACGCGCGGCACCCATCCGGCCTGATGGACGAAGGCCCCGGTCGCGCGAGCGGCCGGGGCCTCGTGTTCGTGGGGACGCTCGGAATCAGTGGGCGTGCGTGGTGTCCGCCTTCTCCTTGGCCTCTTCGGCCGCGGCCTTGGCCTTCTCCGCGGCCTCGTCGGCCGCCTTGGCGTCCTGCTTTGCCTCCTTGGCCGCGTCCTTGGCCTGCTCCGCGGCGCCGGCGGCGCCCGTCCCGCCCGGCGTCTTCATCGTCTCGAGCCAGGCGGCGACCGCCTCCTTCTCATCCTTCGTACCCCTGAACTTGACGGCGGGATGGACGCGCGTCTCGATCTTCTCGGTCTTGTCCAGCCACCCTTCGATCCACTCGTGGCCGCGCGTGTCGCCGACCTTGGAAAGATCCGGGGGCTTGTGCTTCGCGGTCGAGGGCTTCCCGGTGCGCTTGATGTCGGCCGCCTCCACGGAGTGGCACCCCTGGCACTTGTACTTGGTGAAGATCCCCTTGCCCTGCGGCGCCTTGTCGGACTCGTCGGCAGAGGCCCGGCCGGTCAGCACGACCGCGCAGAGCGTGATGGCCATCGTGGCGATGATGCGCTTCATGATTCGTCCTCCTTGTGAAGCACTCCCTGCGTGGGCAGCCCACGTACCCAGAAGCATAACAGCGCCGGGGCGCCCGCCACGAGGGGGTGCAACAAAAGTCTTTACTTCCCGCCCGGGGCTGCCGATACTCCCGGGCAGTAGAAGTCGCCTGACGGTCAGAGTGCAGCGCAACGACGCGAAATGACGCCGCAGGGGGTGCCTTCCTGCGGCTTTTTCTGTATCCGGACGTCTCGTCCGGAGGCTCGGCCAAAGTGGCCGGGTCGGCCGTTCCGAGAGGGCGGCGAGTTGGGGCAATCGTCCCCGAAGAGCAAGGAGCACAGTGTGGCTGCAGGTACCGTGAAGTGGTTCAACGAAGCGAAGGGCTTTGGGTTCATTCAGCAGGAGGGTGGCGAGGACGTCTTCGTTCACTACTCGGCAATCATGGGCGAGGGCTTCAAGACGCTGGCCGAAGGCGAGCGGCTGGAGTTCGACATCGTCCGCGGACCGAAGGGTCTGCAGGCGGCCAACGTCCGGAAGGCATAGCCTAGCCGAGCCGAACCACGGAACAGCTCGGGGCGGGGCCGAAAGGCTCCGCCCCGTTCGCGTTCTATTCGCGAATCCGTCCCAACAGCCGGAGCAGCCCGTCCAGGATGGTGAGCGGATGGGGTGGATGGCCGGGGACGAAGAGATCCACCGGCACGACGGACGCGGCGCCGTCCTGAACCTCCGGATCCCCCGCGAACGGTCCGCCGGAGATGGCCGCGGCACCCACCGCCACCACGATCTTCGGCGCGGGCACGGCCTCGTACGTCTTCTCCAGGGCGAGCTTCATGTTCCGCGGCACCGGGCCGGTGATCAGGAGCCCGTCGGCGTGGCGGGGCGAGGCGACGAACTGGATCCCGAATCGTCCCATGTCGAAGACCACGTTCCCAAGCGCGTTCGCTTCCTGCTCGCACCCCGCCGATCCCCCGGCGCTCACGTGTCGCAGACGGAGCGAGCGGCCGAAGAGCCTCCGCGCCTCGGCGTCGAGCGCGCCTGCCAGACGATACGGTCCCTCGTCCGCGACCAGGTCCTCCCGCGCGCGCGCGGCCATCCGGTAATCCTTCCCGAAGCGCACCGCCCCGCTCGGGCAGGCCTCGACGCACTCGTTGCAGAAGAGGCAGCGCCCCAGGTCCAGCGAGAGCCGGGTCGCTCCCCCTCCCCCGGCGCGCGGCTCGACGCGGATGGCCGACGTCGGACAGCGCTCGGCGCAGGCGCGGCAACCGTCCGCGCACCGCGCCGGATCCAGAACCGGCCTCCCCCGGAAGGATGCGGGCAGCACCGGTCCGACAGCGGGCATCGGAATCGTCCGCCGCCCCTGCCGCATCCGCTCCACGAAGGCTTTCAGCACGCGCCCGTCCTCACCGGTCGTATCCCGAGTACGAGAGGTTGAAGCTCTTGTTGCAGAGTGGAAAGTCGGAGACCGGCTGGTCGCGCATGGCCATCGCGAGCCCGGGCCAGTTGTGGAAGGACGGGTCCACGATCGCGTAGCGGCGGAAGCGTCCCTGGTCGTCGGTGACCGCGGCGTGGCAGATCTCCCCCCGCCAGGCCTCGACCAGCGACACCGCGATCCGGTTCGCGCCCGCCCCGGCAGGAAGGCCGCCCCGCGCCGGACCGGCGGGCAGCGAGCGCAGGAGCTTCGCCAGGTACTCAGCGGAGTGCGCGCACTCCAGCGAGCGCACGGCGGCGCGCGCGAACACATCCCCCGAATCGCGGACGGCGACGACGACGGGCGCGGACGCATAGGCGCCGAGCGGATGGTCCTTCCGGACGTCCACCGCGACGCCCGACGCGCGCGCGGCGGGACCCACCATGCCGAGCTCCACGCAGGTCTCGCGCGGCAGCACGCCGGTCTCCTCCAGGCGCGACCGGGCCGTGGAGTTCTTGAGGATCAGCAGGAAGGAACGCCCCAGCTCGGCGACCGCCCGATCCACGGCGTCAGCCATCGCGTGCGCGGCGTCGTTCGAAAAGTCCGCGGCCGCGCCGCCGGGCCGGATCCATCCCACGCCCATCCGGTTGCCGCACGCGGCCAGCGTGAGGTTCAGGAGATCCCCGCGGATCCTCCCGCAGAACGCGGCGGCCGGCAGATAGCCGATGTCGCCGGAGAGCGCGCCGAGGTCGCCGGCGTGATTGGCCATCCGCTCCAGCTCGAGGGCGATCGCGCGGAGCGCCGCCCCCCGCGGGGGGACGGGCGTGTCGGTCAGCGCCTCCACGACCTGCGCGTAGGCGGCGGCGTGTCCCGCGGACATGTCCCCCGCGACGGCGTCCACGCGGTGGACGGTGCGGATGTCGGGGCCTCCCTCCATCGCGCGCTCGATACCCCGGTATTGGTAGCCCAGGGAGATCTCCAGATGGATCACGCGCTCGCCGTGGCACTGGAAGCGGAAGTGGCCGGGCTCGATCACGCCGGCATGGACGGGGCCGACCGCCACCTCGTGAACCTCCTCGCCCGCCACGGTGAAATACCCCATGACGCCGGGCGCTCCCAGGACCGCCGTGGCCGCGCCGCTCGGTGCGCGGCGAGGCCGCACGAACCGCACCGGCTTGAGCCACGGGTGCCCTTCCGGCACCAGGCCCCACGTCTCCGCGATCTCCCGTTCGAAGAGGTGCGCCTGCGGCATGTCGGGGGTCAGCGCCGGGAACGCCTCGCCGGCGCGCATCGAGGTCACGAGCAGGTTTCGATCCTCGGGGCGCTCGAGGATCGCCACGACCCGGACCGCGTCCTCGTCCGGGAATCCGAAGAGAGAAACCAGCCGCGCGGCGGGCGTCGTGACGACCGCCTCGCGAAACGGCGCGGGCTGAAGGCAGGGCACGTCGGCGAGCGGCGCCGACCCGCCATTCCCCAGAGGAAGAAAGGCGCGGGCGTTCACCGGACGAG
>DATJEJ010000090.1:0-7531 GCA_035496795.1 Candidatus Omnitrophota bacterium | reverse complement strand
CGTGCGCGCGAGGCCGTCCTCGAATCCGACCGTGGGCTTGAAGCCGAAGAGGCTCACGGCCTGGTCGATGGCGGCCTGGGAATGCCGGACGTCGCCGGCGCGCGGCGGCAGGTACTCCGGATCGGCTTTGACGCCGAGGATTGTCTCGAGGCAGCGCAAGAGGTCGTTCAGGGTGTAGCGGTCCCCGCAGGCGACGTTCACGGCCTCGCCGCGCCCCGGGCCCTTGCCGCAGGCCGCGAGGTTCACCTGCACCACGTTGTCCACGTAGGTGAAGTCGCGGCTCTGCTCGCCGTCGCCGTAGACCGTGGGCCGTTTCCCTTCCACGAGGGCGCGGATGAAACGCGGGATCACCGCCGCGTACTGCGAGTCGGGATCCTGGCGCGGCCCGAACACGTTGAAGTAGCGGAGCGAGACCACGGGCAGATCCATCGTTCCCGCGAAGACCCGCGCGAACTCCTCCCCCGCGAGCTTCCCCGCCGCGTACGGCGAGCGCGGGGAGAGCGGCATCTGCTCGTGCTTGGGAAGGGTCGGCGTGTCGCCGTAGACCGAGGAGGAGGACGCCCAGACCACGCGGCGCACCTTGGCCTCGCGCGCCGCCTGGAAGACGTTCACGGTGCCGAGGACGTTGACCGCGGTGGTCTCCCCCGGGTTCTCAACCGAGCGCGGCACCGAGCCGAGCGCGGCCTCGTGGAGGACGTACTCGACGCCGGCGCACGCGCGCCGGCACGCGGCCAGGTCGCGCACGTCCTCTTCCAGCCATTCCAGGCGCCCGGGCCCGGCGGGACGGATCGCCTCCACGTTCTCGCGCTTCCCCGTGGCCAGGTTGTCCAGGATGCGGACCTCGTGGCCGTCCCGGAGAAGGCGCTCGGCGATGTGGGAGCCGATGAATCCGGCCCCGCCGGTGACCAGGTAGCGTCCCATGCCGGGGCCTACAGCTTGAAGACGCCGCGCGTGCGGCGTCCCTTGAGGGCGTTTCGGGAGTCCACGATCGTTCTCGCGTTCCGGGCGATCATGGCGTAGTCGAGATTCTTGTGCGCCGTCGCGATCACGACGCAGTCGGCGGCCCGGACGGAGGCCGGCGTGAGCGCCTTGGCGCGAAGCAGCGCCCCGTTGTGCCGCAGCGTGGGCACGTAGGGATCGGCGTAGCTGACCCGCGCCCCGTCGCGCTCGAGGATCTCCATGATGTCGAGCGAAGGGGACTCGCGCACGTCGTCGATGTCGGCCTTGTAGGCCACCCCCACGACGAGCACCTTCGAGCCCCGGAGCGGCTTCCGCACGGAGTTCAGGGCCTCGCTCACGCGCTTGGTGACGTGATGCGGCATCCCGCCGTTCACGTTCCCCGCGAGCTCGATGAAGCGCGCCTCGAATCCGCTCTCGCGCGCTTTCCAGGAGAGATAGAAGGGATCGATCGGAATGCAGTGGCCCCCCAGCCCGGGCCCCGGATAGAACGGCATGAATCCGAACGGCTTCGTCTTGGCGGCGTCGATGACCTCCCAGACGTCGATGCCCATCCGGTCGCACATGAGCGCGAGCTCGTTCACGAGCCCGATGTTCACGCTCCGGAAGGTATTCTCGAGAAGCTTCACCATCTCGGCGACGCGCGTCGAGCCCACGGGGACGATCGAATCCATGACGGCCCCGTAGAACTGGGCGACGAGCCGCGTGCATTCGGGCGTGACGCCGCCGACCACCTTGGGAATGTTCTTGGTCTGGTACGTCTCGTTGCCGGGGTCGACGCGCTCGGGCGAGAAGGCGAGGAAGAAGTCCTTCCCCACCGTGAGGCCCCCTTCGGCCAGCAGCGGGAGCACGAGCTCGTCGGTGGTGCCGGGGTAGGTGGTGCTCTCCAGCACGACCAGCTGCCCGCGCTTCAGGCGCGGGGCGATGTCCTTCACGGCCGCGACGATATAGGAGACGTCGGGATCCTTCGTTTTGCGGAGCGGCGTCGGCACGCAGATGTCGACGACGTCCATCTTCGCGAGCGCGTCGAAGTCGAGCGTGGCCTGCAGCATCCCCTCGCGCACCAGGCCGCGCACGTCGCCGGTGGCGACGTCCTGGATGTAGGAGATTCCCCGGTTCAGCGTGGCGGCGCGCTTGGCATCGATCTCGAAACCCGTGACGCGGTAGCCCACCTTGGCGAATTCCACCGCCAGCGGCAGGCCGACATAGCCCAGTCCGATGACGCCGATGCGTGCGCTGCGGTTGTCCAGGCGTGCGGAAAGACGCGATGCGGCCGTTCCGGACCGCTTGCGGGGCGACATGAGGGTTACTCCTTGGGCTTGGGTTTCGCGGCGTGCGCCGGTGGCGCGGGGGATGACGCCGCGTGGGGTGTTGCGGCTCCATCGCCGTTCGGTTGGACGTCGGCGCCCGGAGCGGTCGGACCCCCCACCTTATTCCGATCGCGCCGGGACAGGAGCGGCTTGTATCCGTAGTAGCTGTAGTCGTAATAGTACGGGAGGCCTTCCGTGGCGTTGTTCACGATCGCGCCGGCTACCTTGCTCGCGACGGGCGTCAGGATGCCGCGCATGCGGCGGATCATCGTGATCGGGGTGCGGCCGGCCATGGCGACCAGCAGGATCCCGTCCACGTGCTCCGCCATCATGATCGGCTCCACGACCGGCACGATGGGCGCCGCGTCGATGAAGATCAGATCGTAGCTGGGGCGCACCGACTGCAGCAGCTTCTCGAACGCCTCGTCGTCGTAGGAATCGCTCACGTGCGAGCCCGGCTTCCCGCTCGGGATGGCGTGCAGGAGCGGCAGCGTCGTCGGGCGGCGCGCCAGGTCCAGGCTGGCCGTGCCGTGCAGCAGCTCGTACAGGCCCGGCTTCTGCGAGAGGTCGAGGAGCTGGTGCATCGTGGGACGGCGCATGTCGGCGTCGATGATGAGCGTGTGCCGGTGGAAGATCCGCGCCGCGACGATGCCGAGCAGCCCGCAGATCGTGCTCTTCCCCTCGCCGCGCCCCGCGCTGGAGACCATGTAGACGCGGCAGGCGGGCCCGCGGTGCTGGCGCATCAGCGACTGGAGCAGCCGGCGCGCCTCGGTGACGTAGGGCGCGTCGGTGCTGAACTCGGTGAAGAGGCTGCGCGGCGCTTCTTTGGGCACGGGGACCCTTACCGGCGCAGCTCGCCGCTCGTCGTCGCGGCGTGGCGGGTCGAGTTGAGGCTCGTGTACGTCACGGACACCAGCGCGGTCAGGATCAGAATGGCCAGGATGGAGAGCGGCGCCCAGTTGTTCTCGAGGAAGGAGCCGGGGCGGGACCAGCCTTCGATGCGCGGGATCGTCCCGATCACCTTGGTCCCCATCTCCTCCTCGGCCTGCTCCACCGTCCGGAGGATCGCCCCGACTCGCTCGGCGCCGAGGATGATTCCGACCGAGAACATCGGCCCCAGGAGGAGCGCGCCCAGGATCACCTTGAGCTTGTCGGGCCACACCGGCTTGAGCGGCAGCACGGGGGGCTCGACGACTTCGATGCGGAAGGAGAGCTGGCTCGTCTCCATCGCTTCGCTGATGCGCGAGGAGGCGGCCTCGCGCTCCAGCGTGGCGAGCAGGTCCTGGTGCTTCTGCATCTCGGCCTTGAGTCCGTCCAGCTCCATCTGCGAGGCCGGCGCGCTCCGGACCCTGCTGACGTACGAGCCGACCATGGAGCTGAGGCGCCCCTTGCGCGCGCGGAGCGACGTGAGGATCGAGCGGTCGAGCGCGACCCCGGCGGCGATCTGCTTGGCGTCGTCGGGAATGTTCCCCTGGAGGGACCCCGCGGCGTTCTCGTACTCGGAGAGGAGCTCCTGGCGCGCCGCGCCGATCTGCTGGAGGAGCGACTGACCGGAGGCGTCGCCCTGGGAGCGGGCGGCGGCCATGCCGTAGCTGGATTCGAGGCCGGAGAGGCGCGATTCGAGCTCCGCCGTACGGCCGGTGCGGAGGTCGGGCATGCGGGCCGATCCCATCCGGTCGACCCAGGTCTGCTTGTCGGAACGGATCCGCTCGGAGACCTGGTCGGCTTCCTTGTCCGCGGCGTCGGCCAGCTCGCGGATCGCCTCGACGTTGCCGGGGTCGACCGATCCCGACGTGATGGTCGATCCCACCACGCGCTCCTGGGCGGCGCGGTAGGCGTCCGAGGCCCGGCGCAGATTCTCACGCTCCACCGCGATCTGATCCTGGCTGAACTCCCCGCGGGCCTGGGTCCGCTCCAGCTCGCTCTTGCGGGTCTCCTCGATCAAGCCCTCGCCCACGGCGGTCGCCAGGCGGCGCGCCTGTTCCGGCTCGGGGTCCTTCACGGCGAGCCGGATGTAGGTCGAGCCGACGGGAAGGACGTTGATCCGCTTGGCCAGCGTCGAGACGGCGATGCGGGTCGCGTACTCCTCGGGGGTGATGCCGGGGTACTTCCGGGCCGCGGCCGTCGAGAGCGAGACCAGCTTGGGGTCGCGTCCGAGCGCCAGGCGGTCGCTGATGGCGGTGAGGAAGGTGCGGTTCAGGACCCGGCTCCGGACCCGCGCCATCTTCTGGACGAGGTCTTCCTGCTGCTCGCTGGGGCGGACCAGGCGCTCCATCCCTTCCGAAACCCGGGTCGGGTCCTCCATCGAGATGACGACGGAGGATTCGTACACGCTGGGCGCCACGTTCAGGTAGAGGAATGCCACGCAGAGGGCGCCCACGATCGGGAGAAGGGCGAGCCACTTGTATCGCTTCGCCTTCCACACGATCTCGCGCGTGTCGACAACGAGTCCTTTTTCCTGCTCGGCCGTGCTCATCCGCGACTCAATGCCTGGAGATGGCGATGATGGACGTGACCAGGGAGATGACGGAGCTCATCTGTGCCAGGTGTACCCAGATCGAGGTCCCTTCCTTCCGTGGGATGAAAACGGTATCCCCGGGCTCCAGGTGAGGATTGGACGAAGCATCGCCCTTCTCGAAGTACTTGTTGAGGTTGACGCGAATCCGCATGGAACGATCACCCGACTGGCGGATCACCTGCACCTGATTCTGGTCCGCGTCGGCGGCCACGCCGCCGCTGCGCACCACCGCCGTGACGAGGTCGGGAGCCTGATCGTAGGGCAGCGGACCGGGACGCAGGACCGCCCCGGTCAGGAGAACGCTGGTCGCGTTCTGGCCCCGGGGCACGCGCACGGTGTCGCCAGGCCGCAGGCGCGGCAACGTCTCGGTGCGGCTCTCGCGGATGGCGCTCGCGATGTCGACCGTCTCGGTCTTGCGCCCCCCGGCCGCGTCGCCGGGGATGAGCTCCACCGCGTTCAGATTGGCGTCGTCCAGCGGGCCCCCGGCTTCCGCGATGGCGTCCCACACCGTCGGCATCTCCGCGAACGCGTAGATGCCCGGCAGGAGCACGGCGCCGAGGACGAAGATCTTGCGGCTCTTGAACTCGGCCACCGTGACGCTGACCGAGGGCGAGCTGCGGTCGATCAGGGAGACGCGGCGACCGAGGTCGCTGCGGATCTCGTTCGCGGTCCTTCCCTGGACGCGGATCGTGCCCAGGTTGGGGACGGTGACCGTCCCATCGTCGGCGACGGTGAACGAGCCGCTCATGTCGGTATGACCCGGCACGTCGACGCGGATGACGTCTCCCTTGCCGACTCGATACGGCTCCTCCTGCGCGCCGGTGGGTGCCGGCAGGCGGGTGCTCTGGGCCGATCCGGGTGCGGCGAGGATGGCCGACAGGAGCCCGGCGATCGCCAGCGTTAGGGCGAAACGGTGCCACGCCCTTCCCCGGATCGTCCGCCCGGTTCTCCAATTTTGTAGGAAACGGCAAATGCCGGTCATGGGGTCCCTCTCGGTCAGCGGCGCAGCGGCCAGGTCCAAAACAGGCAACTGCAGTCCAGCCTTAGATTTTAACGCGGTACCGGCCCCACTGTCAAACCGTGGCCGTGGCCGTTTTCTCCCGGGGGGCGCTCGTCCTCAGGGCCGGTTGCCGCGCGAGGATGGCGGCGATGCGCTCTCCGGCGCGGCCGTCCCAGAGCGCGGGTATGCGCGCTTCGACAGGTCCGGCCGCGAGCGCCTCGCCCGCGGCGGGCAGAATGGCCGCCGGATCGCTTCCGATGAGCCGGTTGGTGCCTTCCGACATGGTGATCGGGCGCTCGGTCGTGTCCCGGAGCGTGATACAGCGTACCCCAAGCGCGGTGGTCTCCTCCTGGACGCCCCCGCTGTCCGTCAGCACGAGGCGTGCCGCATCCATGAGTCCGAGGAAGTCCAGGTATCCGAGTGGGGACACGATCGAGAGCCGCGGAGCGGCGTGAGGCGCCGCCCCCGTCGCTTCCATCGCCGCGATCCGGGCCGCCGTGCGCGGGTGGACCGGCAGGATCACGGGGAGCGACGACGACAGCGCCCGGAGCGCCTCCAGCACGCGCGACAGCTGTGTCGGGTTGTCCACGTTGCTCGGCCGGTGGATCGTCGCGACCGCGTACCCGCCGCGCTCCACGCCGAACCGCTCCGGCGCCCGGCCCGCGCGCGCCGCCGGGAGATGGCGGCGGAGCGAATCGATCATCGAGTTTCCCACGAGATGGATCTTCCCCGCCTCGATCCCCTCGCGCTCGAGGTTTTCGACCGCGTCGGCCGACGTCGCGAAGAGGAGGTCGGCGAGCGCGTCGGTGACGATACGGTTCAGCTCCTCGGGCATCGCGCGGTCGCGGCTCCGCAGTCCGGATTCCACGTGCGCCACCGGGATCGTGCGCTTGGCCGCGGCGAGGGCGCAGGCGAGCGTGGAATTGACGTCGCCCGCGACCACGACGAGATCGGGGCGCGCGGCCTCCAGCCACTCGTCGAATCGCTCCAGCACGCGCGCGGTCTGCGCGGCATGGCTCCCCGATCCGACGTCCAGGTTCACGTCGGGCTCGGGCATGCCGAGCTCGCCGAAGAAGACGCGCGACATCGCTTCGTCGTAGTGCTGGCCCGTGTGCACCAGCCGGGCGCAAATCCCCGGCCGCGCGCGCAGCGCTTCCACGACCGGCGCCATCTTCATGAAGTTGGGCCTGGCGGCGACGACGCAGGCGATGTCGAGCGACATGCGGGTCAACCTCCTCGAGGCGAAAGCGTCACGGCCAGCGCGATTCCGGCGGCCGCGGCCAGGGCCGAGAGGAACAGATTCCGTCCGATCGGACCGAGGCCGCGCCCCACGCCGGTGCCGGCGACGGCGCTCTCCACCAGCGCGGCGCCGAATCCGGCGCCGGCCGCGGCCCAGGGCGCGCCCTCCGCCGGACCCAGCCCCGTCGCGCGCGCCAGCGCGGCGAGGGCGAGAGAGGCGAGCGCTCCCCCGGCCAGCCCCGCGGCGCTCACGCCGCCGGGCGCCCCATGGGCGGCGCGCGTCACGCGCCCGCCGCTCACGCGAAACACCGGTCCCGCAACCAGCGGGCCGATCTCGGTCGCCGCGGTGTCGGCGAACGCCGCCGCGAGCGAGGCGGCCGCGCCGCCTCCGAGCCAGGGCGCGAGGTCCGGCTTGAAGGCGGCGGCGGCTCCGAGGAGCGCCGGGACGCCCAGCTTGGCCGCCACGTGCGCCGCGCCGCGCCGGCCGCGGTCCTTCTCGGCGGCGCG
>DATJEJ010000089.1:0-2540 GCA_035496795.1 Candidatus Omnitrophota bacterium | reverse complement strand
CCGAAGCCCATCAGCACGCAAGGGGCGCCCGTCGCCTTGACCAGCGGCGCCACGATCGGAATCGATCCGCCCATCCCCATGACGACCGCCGGCTTGCCGAACCCCGATTCGAGCGCCTTCAGCCCGGCCTTCACGAACGGGTTCCCCAGATCGGCCTGGAAGGGCAGTCCCGCGCCGAAGCGCTGGAACGTGACCGTGCCCATGTCGCCGACCAGCTCGCGCACCCGCTTCTCGAACAGGTTCGCGATCTTCTCGGGATTCTGGTTGTGCACGAGGCGCATGCTGATCTTCGCCTTGGCCGTGTTCCCGATCACCGTCTTGAACCCCGGTCCCGTGTAGCCTCCCCAGATCCCGTTGGCCTGCAGCGTGGGGCGGATCACGCCCGATTCGCGCGCGGTGAATCCCTCTTCGTGGAAGAGACGCGTGACGCCGATCTCGCGCGCCTTCTCCGCGTCATCCCAGGGGCCGTTGCTCATCGCGCTCCGCTCCTCGGCGCCCGGCACGACCACGTCGTCGTAGAACCCCGGGATCAGCACCCGCCCCGTCTTGAAGTCCTTCAGCTCCTGCAGGACGTAGCGGAGCACGTCCACCGGCTCGTGGATCATCCCGCCCCATTCGCCGGAGTGCTTGTCGCCGTTGGCCCCGGTGATCGTGATCTCGAACGCCTGGATCCCGCGCAGGTAGGTGGTGAGCGCCGGGTGGTCCAGGTCGGGCATCTGGGAGTCGGAGACCACGATCACGTCGCACGCGAGCTTCGTTCCGTGCTTGGGGAACTCGGCGGCCATCGCCTCGCCGTCGTGCTCCTCGTCGCTCTCGAGGATGAACTTCACGTTCACCGGGAGCCCGCCTCCGGCCTTCAGCGCCGCCTCGACGCCCGCGATCTGCGCGTAGTGCTGCCCTTTGTTGTCGTCGGCGCCGCGCGCCCAGATCTTCCCGCCCGCGATCCGGGGCTCGAACGGCGGCGACTCCCAGAGCTCGACCGGATCCACCGGCTGGACGTCCACGTGGCCGTAGATCAGCACCGTCGGGAGATCGGGGTTCTCGATCCGCTCGGCGAAGAGCCCGGCGTGCGCGCGCGTCGGCCACACCTCGGTCTTGAAGCCGAGCGATTCCAGCTTGCGCTTGTCGTAGTCCAGCGCGGCCGCGACGTCGGCGTCGCGGTCGGGGTGCGCGCTGATGCTCGGAATGCGGAGGAATTGGACCAGCTCGTTCGTGAGGCGGTCCTTGTTGTCGTCGAGGTGGCGGAAGACCGAGTCGAGTTTCATGCGCGCTCCTGGGTCGGTGGAATCGCGGAAGCGGTTGGATACGACCATCCTAGCGGCACAACGAGTTGGGGACAATTCCCGCCTTCGGTTGGGGCATCTCCCCCAGTTTTCGGTCTTCCGGCGTGCGTCCCGCGCGGCCGATGCGCTTTTCGCTCCTGCTAATTCCTGTGCCCGCCGATAGGTAGGGACGCGCAGCGCTCCGCGATGAAATGCGGCACCGAAGTTGCCCTTGCATGGATGCGCGCGTGGTCCAAACGCCTCGCGGCGGAGGTCATCCGCCACGCGCCGGTAGTGGGCCGCTCGCCCGGAAGAGACCGAACTTGAAACGGGCCGGGTCGGGCAAACGCAGTACCACAGTCTTGTAGTGGGAGGGTGCTTCAATGCTGAAGAACTTCATTCGGGACGAGCGTGGCGAAGATCTCATCGAGTACGGCCTTCTGGCGGCTTTCGTGGCTGCGATCGCGACGGCGGTCATCATCGCGGATCCCCTCGGCCTCCGTACGGCGGTCGAAGGTGCCTACACGGCCGCGGTGACTGCGCTCAACGCGATGTAATTCGAAGTCACCATCGACATGACCTCACATTGGATGGCCGGCGGCGCGGTGATCCTGTGCGGTGTGGCGAGTTGGACGGACCTGCGTTCGCGCAGAATTCCGAATGCTCTGACCATCCCGGCCCTCGTAGCGGCGCTGTGCGTGCACAGCGCCCTCGGGGCCGGGCAGGGCCTTCTCCTCTCGGCATGCGGCGCACTGGCGGCGGGAGCCCTTCTCATCCCGGGCTACCTGTTCCGCTTCACGGGCGCCGGAGACGTGAAGCTCCTGATGGCGGTCGGCGCGATTCTCTCGTTTCCGACGGCGCTGCTCGCGGGGCTGGCCTCGCTGATCTTCGGCGGGCTGCTCGGCGCGGTGACCGCCTTCCGTCTGGGCCGGCTTCGCGAAGTGCTGGGTCGCACGGCGGGGCTCGCCCGCTGGGCGGCCGTCCGGGCGACCGGGGTGCCGGTGGCCGCTCCGGAGACTTCCAGGATCCACATCCCCTTCGGCGTCGCGATCGCGCTCGCGACCGTGACGCTGGCCCTCGTACCCCGACTCGGAGGCGCGCAATGAGTGTGCAGCACGACGACGTGGCGCGCGCATCCGCGGGTCGCGCGCTCGCTTCGCGCGCGGGAAGGAAGGAAGCCGGCGTGGCGCTCATCGAGGCCGCGTTCGTCCTCCCGATCCTGCTCGTGCTCGCGATGGGGATGCTCGACTTCGGGCGCGCGTTCCATACCAAGAGCCT
>DATJEJ010000088.1:0-11445 GCA_035496795.1 Candidatus Omnitrophota bacterium | reverse complement strand
AGAGCGTCGTCGAGGACTGCCCGAGCTGGATGTAGCCCAGGCCCACTTCCACGAGCGTGCGGCAGATGTTCGCGATCGACGGGATGTTCTCGAAGAGCTCCAGCGCCTGCTCCGCCGTCAGCGCGAGGATGTCGGCGATCGAGCGCCCCTTGTACGTGACCTCCAGCGTCTCCCGGTTGTAGCGCTTCCCGCGGCAGACTTCGCAGGTGACGTAGACGTCCGGCAGGAAGTGCATCTCGATCGTGCAGAGCCCGTCGCCGCCGCACGCCTCGCAGCGGCCTCCCTTCACGTTGAAGGAGAAGCGCCCCGGCCCGTAGCCGCGCACCTTGGCTTCGGGCGTGGCGGCGAAGAGGTCGCGGATGAACGTGAACACGCCGGTGTAGGTCGCGGGGTTCGAGCGCGGTGTGCGGCCGATCGGCGACTGGTCGATCGCGACGACCTTGTCCACGTGCTCCAGCCCCAGGATCTTCTCGTGCGCGCCGGGCGGCTCCTTGGCCTGGTAGAAGCGGCGCGCGAGCGCCTTGTAGAGGATGTCGTTCACGAGCGTGCTCTTCCCCGATCCGGAGACGCCGGTCACGCAGACCAGGGTGCCGAGGGGGAAGCGGGCGCGGATCCCGCGCAGGTTGTTCTGCCGCGCCCCGACCACCTCCAGCGCGGCGCCGCTCCCCGCGCGCCGCTCCGCGGGGATCGGGATCTCGCGCGCGCCGGAGAGGTACTGCCCCGTGAGCGACCCCGGCACGGCGCGCACCTCCTCCACCGTTCCTTCGGCGACGAGGTAGCCGCCGCGGCGCCCCGCGCCGGGACCGAGGTCCACGATGTGGTCGGCGGCGTCCATCGTCTCGCGGTCGTGTTCCACCACCAGCACCGAGTTCCCGAGGTCGCGAAGCGCGAGCAGCGTCTCGAGCAATTTCTTGTTGTCCACGGGATGGAGTCCGATGCTCGGCTCGTCCAGGATGTAGAGGACGCCGGTGAGCCGCGAGCCGATCTGCGTCGCGAGGCGGATCCGCTGCGCCTCGCCGCCGGAGAGGGTCCCCGCGGCGCGGTCCAGCGTGAGATAGCCGACCCCGACGTCGTCCAGGAACTCCAGCCGCTGCCGCAGCTCTTTCAAGACGGGGGCGGCGATCCCGGCGTCGCGCGGGGAGAGCGTCATCCCGCGCATCGCCTCGCGCGCGCGCGTGACCGGGCGGCCCGTCCATTCGGCGATCGAGAGTCCGTCCACCTTCACGGCCAGCGACTCCGGCTTCAGCCGCGCGCCGCCGCAGGCGGGACAGGGCTTCTTGGTCATGAGGGCGCCGATCTGCTCCCGCACCGCGTCCGACGTGGTCTCGCGATAGCGGCGCTGCAGCTCGTTCAGGATCCCGCGGAACTTCCCCGTGTGCGACAGCGTGCGCCCGTCCTTCAGGCGGAAGGCGTACTCCAGCTTCTCGTCCCCCAGCCCGCTCAACAGCGCGTTCTTCGCCGAAGCGGGCAGCTTTCCGAAGGGCGTATCCAGGGAGATCTTCAGCCGCTTGGCGACGGCCTTGAGGGTCCCCTTGGTCCAGGTCCCCTCGGCGTCGCCCCACATGGGGATCGCCCCCTCGCGCAGCGACTTCGCCCGGTCGGGCACGACGAGGTCGGGGTCGATCTCCATCGTGGTGCCCAGTCCGTCGCAGGTCTTGCACGCGCCGTAGGGGCTGTTGAAGGAGAAGCTGCGGGGCTGGAGCGGCTCGTACGAGATGCCGCACGCCGGGCAGGCGGCGCTCGAGGAGAGCGTCTCCTCCTCGTCGCCGTCCACCAGGGCGAGCGCGAGCCCTTCCGCCAGACGGGTCGCGGTCTCCAGCGCCTCGTGGAGGCGGCTCCGCCGCTCCGTGTCGGCCGGCAGGCGGTCCACGACGATCTCGATCGTGTGCTTCCGCTTCTTGTCGAGCGCGATCTCCTCCTCGAGCTCCACCCACCCGCCGTCCACGCGCGCCCGCACGTAGCCCAGCCGCCGCCACTGCGCGATCTCCTTCCGGTACTCCCCTTTCCGCCCGCGCACGACCGGCGCCAGGATCTGGAGCCTCCGGCCGCGATAGGCGGCGAGGAGATGGTCCACCATCTCCTGCACCGTCTGGCGGCGGATGGGCCGCCCGCATTGCACGCAGTGCTGCACGCCGATCCGCGCGTAGAGGAGGCGCAGGTAGTCGTAGATCTCGGTGACCGTGGCCACCGTGGAGCGAGGGTTCGTCCCCGCCGTGCGCTGCTCGATCGAGATGGCCGGCGAGAGCCCCTCGATCTGGTCCACGTCGGGCTTCTCCATCTGCCCCAGGAACTGCCGCGCATACGCCGAGAGCGACTCGACGTAGCGCCGCTGCCCCTCGGCGTAGAGGGTGTCGAAGGCGAGCGAGGACTTTCCCGAGCCGGAGACGCCGGTGATCACCACCAGCCGGTTCCGGGGGATGTCGAGGTCGAGGGACTTGAGATTGTGCTCGCGGGCGCCGCGGATCTTGATGAGGTCCATGGGAGAGATTCTACCTTACTCGTAGCGCAGCGCCTCCACGGGGTCGAGCCGGGCCGCCTTGACGGCCGGGTACATGCCGAAGAAGAGCCCGATCGAGGTCGAGGAGAAGAAGGCGAGGAGAATTCCCCACGGCGGCACCGCGAAGGAGAGCGGGGTCAGGACGTCGATCAGCCAGCCCACGAAGAGCCCCAGCGTCACCCCGATGATCCCCCCCGTTCCCGTCAGGGTCATCGCCTCCACCAGGAACTGCCAGAGCACGTCCTTCTGGCGCGCGCCGATCGCTTTCCGGATCCCGATCTCCCGCGTCCGCTCCGTGACGGAGACCAGCATGATGTTCATGACCCCGATCCCCCCCACCAGGAGCCCGATCGAGGAGATCACGACCATGACCAGGTAGAAGGCGCCGGTGATCTGCTTGTAGAGATCCACCAGCGACTGGTCGGTGAAGACCGCGAAGTTGTCCGACTGGCTGTAGCGCAGCCGACGCTGCCGGCGGAGAACCTCGGTGATCTGATCCTTGGCGGTGTCGATCAGCTCCGGTGCCTTGGGCTTCGCGTTCAGCACCATCGGCAGGTCGGGGCCGAAGTTCTTCTCCAGCGAGGTGTAGGGGGTGATCACGATGTCGTCGAGGCTCATGCCCACGAACTTCCCCCGCCGCTCGAGCTCGCCGATCACGGTGAAGGGGCGCCCGCCGATGTAGATGCTCTTCCCCACCGACGTGCCGTGCGGGAAGAGGGATTCCACCTGGTCCAGCCCCAGGACGCACACCGGCGAGCGATGCTCCACCTCGGCGTCGGTGAAGTAGCGCCCGTTCACGACCGCGTAGCCGTTGGTCACCAGGTAGTCGGGGCTCGAACCCACGACCGCGTTCGCCCGGGTCTCGGTCTCGCCGTAGCGCAGCTTCACGCCCTGCGTGAAGTTGAGGGGGGACACCGCCAGCACCGCGTCGGCCTGGGTCCGGATCGCCTGGGCGTCCTCCGGCTTGAACCAGGGCCGGTGCCGCAGGCTGTCGGGGAACCCACCGAAGAAGGCGCCCGGCGCGAAGGGCCGGATGTAGAGCACGTCGGTGCCGATGGAGGCGAGCTGCGCCTTCATGCTCCGGTTCAGCCCCTCGATGATGGAGACCATCGCCATGATCGTGGTGATCCCGATGATCACGCCGAGCACGGTGAGGAAGGAGCGGAGCTTGTTCGACCGGATCGCGCGGAACGCGATCGTCACCCCTTCGCGAACGTCGATCGCCATCGCCTATTCCTGCCGGAGCGCCGCGATCGGGTCGAGCTGGGCCGCGCGTGTCGCCGGGTAGACGCCGAAGAAGAGCCCCACGGAGGAGGCCACGCCCAGGCTGATCAGCACCGACCAGGGCTGGATGGAGGCCGGGAGCGGGGTCACCGCGCGGATGAAGAGGGCGAAGGAGATTCCCGCCGCCACGCCCAGGACCCCGCCGAACGTGGAGAGCACGACCGCCTCGCTCAGGAACTGGCCGGTCAAGTCCGACCGGCGCGCCCCCAGCGCCTTCCGGAGCCCGATCTCACGGGTCCGCTCCGTGACCGCGACGAGCATGATGTTCATGATCACGATGCCGCCCACCACGAGGGAGATCGCCACGAGCGCGATCGTCCCGGCAAAGATCCCGCCCGTCAGCGACTGGTAGAGCGCGCGGAAGGTCTCCGCCGTCGAGATGCCGAAATCGTCCGGCTTGCCGAGCGGAACATGGCGCTCGGAGCGGAGGACGACGCGTGCCTCGTCCTCGACGCGCTCCAGCGGAACGCCCGGCTGGGCTTTGACCGTGATCGTGAGCGAGCGGTGGGCGCCGAACATCTTGTCGTACTGGCCCAGGGTCGTGAGGACGAGGTTGTCCTGGCTCTGCCCCAGCACGTTCCCTTTCGCCTTCAGCACCCCGATCACAAGAAGCTCCTGCCCCGCGACTTTGAGCCGCTGGCCGATCGGGTCCACCCGCGGATAGAGCGCGGAGGCGACCTCGGAGCCCACGACGGCGACGGGGCGCCGCCGGTCCACGTCGGAGGGATCGAGGTGCCGGCCCTCCACCACCTCGAAGTTCCCCACCTCCTCGTACCCGGCCGTCGTGCCGCGGACGGTCACGTTCGCGAGCTCGTTCCGTCCGGCGCGAACCCGCTTGGAGGCCTCCACCTGAGCGACGACCCGCGACGCGAGACGCATCCGCGTCTCCAGCGCCCGCGCCTCGCGAAGCGTCAGGTCCCGCCGCTTCTCCGCCTCGCGGAACGCGTCGTCGTTGGTGATCAGGCCGAACTTGTCGATGTAGACGACCTGGAGGCCCTGCTCGAGGATCTTCTCGCCGACGTAGGTGTTCACGCCGTCGATCACCGCGACCACCATGATGACCGACATGACCGCGACGACGTTGCCGAGAACGGTGAGGACCGACCGGAGCTTGTTGGCGCGGATCGCGTCCAGCGCGATCTTGAGGTTCTCGCCCTGCGCGGCCCAGAACTCGCGGCGGGTGCGCGCGGGCCCGGTCACGACGGCGCGGCGGGGGTTGCCGGAACGGCGTGGGGGGCGGCGGGACGGGGCGCCTGCGCGCGGTCGCTCTCGATCAGGCCGTCGCGGAGCCGGATGACGCGCCGCGCGTGAGCGGCGATGTCCTCTTCGTGGGTGACCAGGATGACCGTGTTCCCGCGGCCGTTGATCTCGGCCAGCAGCGCCATGATCTCGACCCCCGTCTTCGAGTCGAGGTTTCCGGTCGGCTCGTCGGCGAGCACGATCGAGGGGCGGTTCACGAGGGCGCGCGCGATCGCGACGCGCTGCCGCTGCCCGCCCGAGAGCTCGTTGGGGCGATGGTGCATGCGGTCGGCCAGTCCGACCTGGGCCAGGAGATCGCGCGCCCGATCGCGCCGCTCCTTGGCCGGGGTGCCCGAGTAGATGAGCGGCAGCTCCACGTTGTGCAGCGCGTCGGCGCGCGGCAGCAGATTGAAGGTCTGGAAGATGAATCCGATCTCCTGGTTCCGGATCCGGGCGAGCTCGTCATCCTCCCGCTCGCGGATCTCGGTGCCGCGGAGCTGGTAGGACCCGCTGGTCGGGGTATCCAGGCAGCCGATCACGTTCATGAGCGTCGACTTCCCCGACCCCGAAGGCCCCATCACCGCCACGTACTCGCCCTTCGCGATGTCCAGGGAGACGCCGTCCAGCGCGTGCACCTCGTCCGCGCCCATCACGTAGATCTTGCGCAGGTCGCGGATGCGGATCAGGGGCGCGCCGTCGGCGCGCGAGGGCTCGGGGCCGGTCACTTCTTCTCCTGGGGACGCTTCGGCTCTTCGATCTTCACCCGGGCCTCGGGCTTGAGATTCCGGAGCACGCGAAAAGGACCTGTGATCACCTTCTCGCCG
Source organism: Candidatus Omnitrophota bacterium (assembly GCA_035496795.1). Classification (GTDB taxonomy): domain Bacteria; phylum Eisenbacteria; class RBG-16-71-46; order SZUA-252; family SZUA-252; genus DASQJL01. The sequence goes on along the minus strand of DATJEJ010000088.1, from coordinate 5,601 downwards.
GGCTTCACGTCGCCGGCCACCTCCATGTCGGTGTCGCTGGTGATGCCCGGGGTCACCTTCCGGAACTGGGCGGTGCCGTTCACGATGACGAACACGCCCTTGATCTCCTCGCCGGGCTTCCCCGCCGAATCGGCCGGCGCGGTCGCCGCGGCGGCGCCCTTGGTCTTCGGGCGGCGCCCCTTGACGGCGGGCTTCAGCTCCTCGGGCGTGCGCACCACCACCGACTGGATCGGCACGGTGAGGACGCCGTCCTTCTCGGCCGTGCGGATCTCGACGTCGGCGGTCATCCCCGGCCGCAGCGACGCGGGGGGATTCTGGATCGCCACGTCGACCTCGAAGTTCGTCTGCTGCTCCTGCGTGCCGGACTCGGAGATCTTGGGCGAGTTCGCGATCTCGACCACGCTCCCATGGAGCGTGAGGTCGGGAAAGGCATCCACCTTGACGGTGACGGGCTGGGCCAGCGCCACCGAGCTCACGTCGGTCTCATCCACGTCGGCCTCGACCTTCATCGCGCTCATGTCGGCGATCGTCAGGATCACGGTGCCCGGGTTGTTCATCGTGCCCGTGACCACGATTTCGCCCCGCTCGATCGCGAGCTGGGTGACGGTGCCCGGAATCGGCGCGTAGAAGGAGGTCTTGCGCAGGTTGTCGCGCGCGCCGGCCAGCGTGGCCATCGCCCGGGAGATGTCCTCGCGGTTGGCGTCCACCCGCGCCTTGTCGGCGTTTCGCTGGGTGCGCGCGGCTTCCACTTCCTCCGGGGAGACCAGCTTGCGCACGAAGAGCGCTTCCTTGCGCTGCAGGGAGGCGTCGGACTGCGCGAGCGAGGCCTCCGCCAGCCGGAGATTCGACCGCGAGGCCTCGAGCGCGGCTTCCGACTCGCGCATCCGCGACCGCACCTGCGTATCGTCCAGCTGGAGCAGGAACTGCCCCTTGCGCACCACGTCCCCTTCCTTGACGGCGAGGCGCACGACTTCGCCGGGGACGTTCGCGGAGAGCTTGACCTGCGTCACCGGCTGGATCCGTCCCGGGGCGCGCACGGTGGAGGCGATCTTCCCGCGCTTCACGTCGGCGGCCTGCACGGCGGTCTTGGCGCCGCCGCCGCGCGCCAGGTTCGCGGCGACGATCGCGGCGAGCAGCACGGCGCCGCCGGACACGAGCAGGATGGTGCGGGTCTTCGCCTTCATGCGCCTCCGGGTATCGGGGGTCCGTGCCGCGGGCCGCCGCGCGCCGCGCGGCCTAGTACCGCCGCTCGCCGATCGCCCGCTCGAGGTCGGCTTCGGCCGTGCGGGCGTCGGCCTGCGCCTCGACCAGGCTCTGCCGCGCCTGGGCCAGGCTCACCTCGGCGTTCAGGAGGTCGAGGAACGTTCCCGCCCCCAGCTCGTAGCGGCTCTTGGAGAAATTGTAGTCCTCCTCGGCCGACGCGAGCCCTTCCCGCGCCACGTCGATCCGCTCCACCGCCTCGCGCAGCGCGAGCCACGCCGACTGCACTTCCACGGCCACGTCCAGCTCGAGCTGGCGGCGACTGGCCTCCGCTTCGGCGAGAGCCCCCCGTGCCTGGCGGACGTTCCCCTCGATGGCGAGGCCGTCGAAGATCGGCATCGACAGGCGAAGCTCTCCCGAGCGGTCGGTGCCCGAGATCTCTTCCGCGCTATTGAATCCGGCGACCTGGAAGTCGTTCGTGGTCTTGGCGTGCGACACGAAGTAGGAGGCCGTCAGCTGCGGGAGGCGCGCCCCCCAGGCTCCGGTCACGCCGGCCCGCGCGGCCCGTTCCCTCGCGTGCGCGCTCTCCAGCTGCGGGCGCCGCTCGAGGGCGGTTCGGACGGCCGACGCCGAGTCGGGAACGGCGACCCCCTCCTCGAGGATCGGCTCGACGGCGATCGACGCGTCGGGCGGCAGCCCGATCACCTGCTTCAAGCGCGCGGTCTGGATCTGCACCTGATTGTACGCTCGAATGCGGTCGAGCTGCGTCTGGGCGCGGCGCGCCCGAGCCTTGAGGACGTCCCCGCGCGCCACGGTCCCCACCTCGAACAGGGCCTCCGACCGACGCTCCTCGTCCCGCGCCAGGAGCTCCGATTCGCGCGACACGGCGGCCAGGCGCTCCGCCTTGAGCAGGTTGAAGTACTGCTGCTTCACCTGGAAGGCGACCGTGTTGCGGGTCTCGGCCTCGCTCCAGCGCGCCCCCTCGTGCAGGCGGTCGCGGCGCCGCTTCTCCATCCAGCTCGGCACGCTGATGAGATTCGTCTGTGCGGTCGCGTCCAGCGTCGTCTGATCCCTCCGATCCAGCGACACCTCCACGAGAACCGTCGAATCCCCCTGCTGCACCGGGACGAGCTGGGTGTTGTTCTTCTTGTCGGGCCAGAATCGGCTCCGCGAGGCGCTGACGTCGAGGGACGGCAGGATGCCGTTCCAGGCCGAGAGCGCCGAACCGCTCGCCTGCCGCGTGCGCGCTCGCGCCACGCGGACGTCGCCGTTCTGGCGGAGGGCCGTCTCGACGCAGCGGGCCAGGCTCCAGCGCTCGCCGACCGCGACCGGCGGCGGGAGCGAGTCGACGCCGAAGTGATCGAACCGCGTGGTGTCCGCGGGGGTCTGGGCGCGGGCGGGCGCCGCGAAGGGTGCTGTGAGGATGAGCGCAAGCAGCAGGAACGCGGGTCGGAACCCCCCGCGGGCACGAGCCGAAACGGATGACGACGGCATTCCTATCCCCCTCGAGACGGTGGCGCGGATGATGGCGGGTCCCCGGACGCTCTCAGTACGTACGGGGGTCTCCTTCCGTTTCATGGGGGCGGGCGATCACCGGTTCGCCGAGAGGATCACGGCGAGGATCACGCCGGGAAGGGTCGCCAGGACGCCGAATCCGAAGCCGCGCTTCGAGTACGTCCCGACGGCCAGGGCGCCGATGGCATTCCCCCACAGGAAGAGCGGATCGGTGAGCGTGTCGAGCGCGCGCACCCCGAATCCGGTGGAGTCCCCGAAGAGCATCCCCAGGCCCAGGCGCACGTCGAAGGAGCGGTTGGCCAGGATCAGGCCGACGCGCACCAGCTGATCCACGAGCTGCACGATGCCGGCGAACGCCACGGCCGAGAGATAGTGCGCGAAGCGGAGCCGCGCGCCCATCATGAGGTTCGCCATGAAGAAGAGGATCGCGGCCCCCGACACCAGCCCGATCGCCGTGGCGACGGGCGCGGTGAGGACGGTGATGATCAGGCCGCCGGTGCCCTCGAAGAAGCTCTGCACCTGCTCGATGGCGCGCGGATCCTTCCCCTGAGCCTCCATCTTGGCCACGGTCTGCTCGGCCACGATGCCGGAATGGAAGAGCACGAAGGCGATCGTCGTCTGCACGACGAGGAGGATGATGAACGCGATCAGGAAACGGGGCCGTTCGCGCATCGATTCGAACGTGGCCCGCGGCCGGATGAAGACGCCGACCAGCCGTCCGATCGGGCCCGGATCCGGGGGCGGCGGCACCTCCGACCACGCGACTTCGACGGCGCCTCCGCCGGTCGTCTTGCCTCCCTCACCCCTCACGACATCAGTCGAATCGTCCATCGTCCCTCTCCGCCAGAGTTCACGATCCCGGCGCGCACGCGACGCCGGAGGGCGGCGCGCTTTGCGTCCGTCCGCGCAATTCCTTGATTCGCGGGAAGTTGTGCCTACGGCATGAGCGTGAATCTAGGCGCAGGGGCGTGGCACTGTCAAGACGCTGCCCCCGGGACGTTGGATACGCGATTACAGCGTGAAGTTGACCGGGATCTCCACCCAGACCGCGACCGGACGGCCGTGCGCCATCGCGGGCCGGAACCGCCAGCGATACAGCCCCTCCTGCGCCGCGTCGGCGAGGATCTTGATGCCGCTGATCACCCGCACCCGGCCGACCGTCCCGTCCGCCTTGACGAGGACCTGGGTCACGACGCGGCCGGTGATCCCGGCGTCCCTCGCGAACTCCGGATAGAGCGGCTTCGGAGCTTCGATCGCGACGGGCTGGACGTCCACGTCCGTGATCACGAAGACCTGGTTGGGATCGGGGGCCGGCGCGGGCGGGGCCGGGTCGCCGGAGCCTTGGGACGATCCTCCCGTCGGGGCCGAGCGGGGCAGCTCGAAGGCTCCGATTCCTCGGAAATCGAATGGCATGCGAAACGTCTTGGGGTCGACCGGAACGACCGTTCCGGATCGGCTCGCCGCGGTGGAAGGAGCGCCGGATGGGACCGGCGGGAGCGGAATCACCGTCGGTAACGGCTCCCGGAAGAGCTCGACCGCGCGACCGTAGGAGCGGACGATGGCGTCGTCCCCGCCTCCGTGGAGATGCAGGAACGCGAAGAGCAGGACGGCGTGGATCGCCCCCGAAAGAAGGAGCCCGCGTCGCAGGAATTCCCGCGAGCGGGCTCGTGCATCGAATCGGATCGAAGAGCCGGCAGCGTTCCCCGCTTCGGCTCCTCCGACGGTTTCCAGCAGCAGAGCGTTCATGGCACCCTCCCCGTTCCGGCCGCCGCGCGCGCGGCGATGGCGGCGGGGGGGAACGTCGAGGGACCGTTTTCGAAATCGCGACCGCGTCCCGGGATCGCCCGGGACGCCGGGATCAGAAGTGGAAGTCGACCGGGACTTCCACCCAGACGGCGACCGGCTTGTTGTTGCTCAGGGCCGGCTTGAACACCCACTTCATGACGGCGTCCTTCGCGGCCTGGTCGAGATAGTTGACGCTCCGGATCACCTTGATGTTCTTCACGCGGCCGTCCTTGCCGACCAGCACGTGCAGGATCACCCGGCCCTGGATCTGGGCCTCGCGCGCCATTTCGGGGTACGCCGGCTGGACCTGCGACACCGGCGTCGGCGGGTCCTCGTAGTAGACGAACTCGCCCTCGTTCGGCATGTCGTCGGCCTTGATCACCAGCGAGTCCTTGCCCGATTGCCCGTAGCCGCTGATCGGCGCGATCGATTGCGACAGCTCCTGCTGCGTCATGATCGTCTGCTCCGGCGCCTGGGCGTCCGGTACCGGCACCGGCGTTCCGATGGTGGGCTTCGCGATGTTGGGCGCGCTGATCACCGGCGGAGGCGGCGCCGAGGAGAGCGGCGGCGGCGGCGGCAGGGTCTCCATCCGGATGACGCGTCCCGTGTAGGCGGCTTCGTCGGGCGGGTGGTAGAGCTTGGTGGCGAGGTAGATCCCGATCAGGGCGAGATGAACGGCGCAGGAAATCATCAGCGCGCGCCGGAAGATCTTCTGCCCCTGGGCCTTCAGATCGGACGCGCCCATCGGGACGCGGTCGAGGGTCGTCGCTGTCATCGCGCTCACAGAGCCTCCACCTCCTGCTTCTCCTTCGGCTCGAGCGGAGCGAGCGAGAACCGGTTCAGCTCGGCGAACTGGAGCTGATCGATCAGGTTGACCATGTACTTGTACTTCACCTGGCGATCGATCTTCACCAGAACGACCAGCTTGGGGTTCTTCTTCCCTTCGACTTCGAACGTCTTCTCCAGCTGGTCGAACTGGGCTTTCTGGAACGGCTGGTCGCCGATCTTCCAGAACGCCTTGACCCCCTTCGTCGTGTCGGCGTCCGCGATCATCCGCAGCGTCATGACGTTCGACTGCGCGATCTGAACCTGCGCCTTGGG
>DATJEJ010000087.1:0-11533 GCA_035496795.1 Candidatus Omnitrophota bacterium | reverse complement strand
ACCCGCGACCTGGGCTCGCTCGTCCGGCGCGGCCTCTTCCGCGACGACCTCTACTACCGGCTGAACGGGATCCGCCTCGAAGTGCCGCCGCTCCGCGAGCGGCCCGACGACGTGCTCCTGATCGGCCAGTACCTGCTGGATCGCGCCTCGGCCGCGGCGGGAAAGCGCGTGCGCCTGACCCCCGATGCCTGGAAGCTCCTCACGACGCATTCCTGGCCCGGCAACGTGCGCGAGCTCCGGAACGTGATGGATCGCGTGGCCGCCCTGGCCACCGACGGCGAGGAGATCGACGCGGCGGCCATCCAGCTCCAGCCCGCCACACGGCCGGGCTCGCGGGGCGGAACGCGGCGCGCCGCGACGCGCGCGGGAGGCGCCGAGCGCGAGGTCATCCTGGATGCGCTCCGGAGCCACGGGGGCAACCAGTCCGAGGCCGCGCGCAGCCTGGGCGGGATGAAGCGCACCACACTCCTCTACAAGATCAAGAAGCTCGACATCCGCCCCGAAGAGTACGGCCGAAGCCCCGAAGCGTAGCTCCGGCGGGGCGCCGCCGCCCCGGCCCGCTTGACCCGCCTCACGCCCGCTCCCTATAATGCGCCGATGGCCATCACTCCGATCGAACTCATGAAGGGCCTCAGCATCACGCTCTCGCATTTCTTCAAGAAGCCCGTCACCCTGAAATATCCCGACCAGCGCATGACGATGTTCCCGCGCTTCCGCGGGCTCCACGAGCTGCACCGCTATTCGAACGGCCTCGAGCGGTGCGTCTGCTGCGGGCTCTGCGCCGCGGTCTGCCCGGCCGACGCCATCTACATGGAAGCCGGGGAGAACAGCGTCACCGAGCGCTTCTCGGCGGGGGAGCGCTACGCCAAGCGCTACGAGATCGACATGCTCCGCTGCATCTTCTGCGGGTACTGCGAAGAGGCCTGTCCCGAGGACGCGATCTTCCTGGGGCACAATTTCGAGCTTTCCGACTACTCGCGCGACTCCTTCATCTACGCCAAGGAACAGCTCCTGGTCCCGGTCGGGACCACGCATTCCCCCGGGATCGTCCGCGGCCGCTAGCCGCGTGAGCCCCCGCACACCACTTCCATCATGACCGCCGGCCCGGCGTGGACGGCGCTCGCCTGCGCCCTCGTCGCGGGCGGGGCCAACGTCTTCGGCGGCCTCCTCGCCGCCAAGGCGAGCGGCTGGGACCGGATCCGCCAGTCCTACTTCGTCGCGATAGGCGCCGGCTTCATGCTGGCGGCGGTCCTGCTGCGCATGGTCCCCGAGAGCTACCGCCTCGCCCTGAAGGGGGAGACGGCGATGCTGTCGGTGGGAACGCTGATCCTCGTCGGCTACCTGCTGGTCCACTTCGCCGAGCACGTCCTGGTCGCGCACTTCCATTTCGGCGAGGAAACCCACCACGAGCACTGGGTCGAGCCGGTGGTCGGGACCACCGCGCTGATGGGGCTGGCGCTCCACACCCTGTTCGACGGGATCTCGATCGGCTCGGGGTTCCTGATCGATCCCGGCCTCGGGCTCCTCATCGCCATCGCCGTCTTCCTCCACAAGATCCCCGAGGGCTTCACGATGGCCTCGATCATGGTCGCCGCGGGCCGCTCCCGCCGGGAAGCGATCCTGGCGGCGACCTTCCTGGGGGTGATGACCGTGGTGGGAACGCTGGGGACGACCATGCTGCGGGGATCGGTGCGGATCGCGCTTCCGGTTTCGGCGGGAGCGGCCATCTACGTCGCCGCCTCCGATTTAATCCCCGCCGTGAACGAGGCCAAGGGCATCAAAAAACCGTTGGGGGTCTTCGCGGGCGTGCTCCTGTTCTACGCGACCGAGGAGATCCTCGCGCACCTGGGGTTGTGATTGACGCAACCCGTTGCCGCTGCTAGTGTACGGTTCCAAAGGGACTTGCGCTGAGCATCGTGCCCTTTTTCACGAACTGACCGAACAGGTGATCCCATGGGACTCGAAGAACTGATTCCGGACGGCATCCTCACGACCACCGTCGAAAAGATGGTGAACTGGGCCCGCCGTTCGTCGCTCTGGCCCGCCACCTTCGGGCTGGCCTGCTGCGCCATCGAGATGATGGCGACCAGCGCCTCACGCTACGACCTCGCCCGTTTCGGGGCCGAGGTGTTTCGCGCCTCGCCCCGCCAGGCCGACCTCATGATCGTGGCCGGCCGGGTCAGCAAGAAGATGGCGCCGATTCTGAAGCGCATCTACGACCAGATGCCCGAGCCGAAGTGGGTGATCTCCATGGGGGCCTGCGCCTCGTGCGGCGGCGAGTTCTACGACTACGCCATCGTGCAGGGGGTGGACACCGTGGTGCCGGTGGACGTCTACGTTCCCGGCTGCCCGCCGCGCCCCGAAGCCCTGATCTACGGGATCATGAAGCTCCAGGAGAAGATCGACCGGATGAAGCTCCACGCCCCCGTGCCCGGCGACCACGACGTCGCGGTTGCGGAGGCTCCGGCGCCGGATGAGATCGGCCGCGCCGCCGTGACCAACACGCCGCCGGAGACGGCCGCCTAGAACGTCATGCCCGCCACCACGACGCCCCTGCCCGGCACCAGCGAGACCGCTCCCGAGTTCAAGACCTTCACGATCAACATGGGGCCGCAGCACCCGTCCACCCACGGCGTGCTGCGCCTGATCATCGAGCTGGACGGCGAGACGGTCGTGAGCTTGAAGCCCGTCATGGGTTATCTCCACACGGGCATGGAAAAGATCATGGAGTCGAAGACGTACACCAAGTCGATCACGGTCACCGACCGGATGGACTACCTGTCCCCGCTGGGGAACAACATGGGGTACGTCGGCGCGGTGGAGAAGATCCTGGGCACCGAGGTGCCCGACCGCGCGAAGACCCTCCGGATCATCTTCCTCGAGATCATGCGGATCTCCTCGCACCTGGTCTGGCTGGGGACGCACGCCCTGGACCTCGGCGCGATGAGCGTCTTCCTCTACTGCTTCCGCGAGCGGGAGAAGCTCCTCGATCTGAACGACATGTGCGCGGGATCGCGCCTGACGCCGTCCTACTTCCGCGTGGGCGGGTTCTTCCAGGACGTGCCCGACACGTTCGTGCCAGCGGTCCGGAAATTCCTCACGGAGTTTCCGGCGGCGCTGGCCGAGTACCAGAACCTGCTCACGAAGAACCGGATCTGGATGAAGCGCACCATCGGCGTCGGCACGCTCTCCGCGCAGGACGCGATCGACCTCGGCTGCACCGGGCCCACCCTCCGCGGAAGCGGCGTGAAGTACGACGTGCGGAAGGCGATGCCCTACCTGGGCTACGAGAGCTACGAGTTCGAGGTCCCGCTGGGCAAGAACGGGGACGTCTTCGACCGCTACCTCTGCCGCATCGAGGAGATGAAGCAGTCGATGGGAATCATCCAGCAGGCCCTGGACCGGCTGCGGCCGGGACCGGTGCGCGCGAGCAACCAGTACCTCTTCCCGGCCGACCGGAGCGACGTGAAGCTGGGGATGGAGGAGCTGATCTACCACTTCAAGATCATGTCGGAAGGTTTCCGCGTCGGGCCGGGGGACGCCTACTTCTCCATCGAAAGTCCGAAGGGGGAGCTGGGCTTCTACGTCGTGGCCGACGGTGGGCCCAAGCCCTACCGCGTCCGCGTCCGGCCTCCTTCGTTCATTCACCTCATGGCGCTGGAGTCGATGTGCATGGGACGGATGGTGGCGGACGTCGTGGCCTGCATCGGAACCATCGACATCGTGCTCGGCGAGGTGGACCGCTGATCCGATGACCACCGCCACCTTCGAGCCCGTCCTCACCAAGATCGTCGACCTTCCCGACTCGCACACGCTGAGCGTCTACAAGAAGCACGACGGGTACGAGGCGCTGAAGATCGCGCTCGGGAAGACCCCCGACGAGATCATCGACATCGTGAAGCGCTCCGGCCTGCGCGGCCGGGGCGGCGCCGGCTTCCCGGCGGGCACCAAGTGGGGCTTCGTCCCCAAGTCCACCGACAAGCCGAAGTACCTCTGCGTCAACGCCGACGAGAGCGAGCCGGGCGCGTTCAAGGACCGCCTGATCTGCCGGAAGGATCCGCACCAGCTCCTCGAGGGGACGCTGATCGCCGCCTACGCCATCGGCGCGAGCCGCGCCTACATCTACATCCGCGGCGAGTTCGCCGAGGAGTGCGAGATCCTCGATCGCGCCATCGAGGAGGCCCGCCACGCCGGGCTGATCGGCAAGAACATCATGGGCTCGAAATTCTCCTGCGAGGTCACGATGTACCTCGGCGCCGGCGCCTACATCTGCGGCGAGGAGACCGGACTGATCCAGTCGATCGAGGGGAAGCGCGGCTGGCCGCGCCTGAAGCCGCCGTTCCCCGCGCTCGTCGGGCTCTTCAACTGTCCGACCGTCGTGAACAACGTGGAGACGCTGGCCTGCGTGCCGCACATCGTCAAGCGCGGCTGGGAGTGGTTCGCGGCGATCGGGCCGGAGCGCAACACCGGGCCCAAGCTCTTCGGCCTGTCGGGGCACGTGGCGCGCCCCGGCGTGTACGAGGCGCCGATGGGGACGCCGCTCCGGGTGCTGATCGACGAGTTCGGCGGCGGCGTGCCGGGCGGGCGCCCCGTGAAGGCGGTCATCCCCGGCGGCGCTTCCTGCCCCGTGCTGCGCGGCGACGAGATCGACGTGCCGATGGACTTCGACTCGCTGACCCGCGCGGGATCGCTCTTCGGCACCGGGACCCCGGTCGTCATGGACGACACGGTCTGCATGGTCCGCGCGGCCTGGATCACGGCGCGCTTCTTCGCCCACGAGTCGTGCGGGCAGTGCACGCCCTGCCGCGAGGGCACCGGCTGGCTCCAGCGGATCCTCTGGAAGATCGAGACGGGCGAGGGGACCGAGCGGGACCTGGGCATCCTCCTCTCGATCACCGACAACATCGAGGGCAACACCATCTGCGCCCTGGGCGACGCGGCCGCGTGGCCGGCCCGGGGCTTCGCGAAGAAATTCCAGGACGAGTTCCTCCGTCACATCCGGGAGAAGCGCTGCCCGCTGGACGGCGGATCGCTCCACTGAAAGGCGCGCCATGGCGACCGTGAAGCTCAAGGTGGACGGCCGCGAGGTCGAGGTCGAGAAGGGGACCAACCTCGTCGACGCCGGCAAGATGGCCGGAATCTTCATGCCCCATTTCTGCTACCACCCGGGGCTGCCGGTCGTGGGCGTCTGCCGCATCTGCCTCTGCGAGATCGAGGGGCGTCCCAAGCTGGTCGCCGGATGCGCCACGCCCGCCGAAGAGGGGATGAACGTCATCACCAAGTCCAAGGCCGTGCGCGACGCGCGCGCGGCGGTGATGGAGTTCCTGCTCATCCACCATCCGCTGGATTGCCCCATGTGCGACAAGGGCGGGGAGTGCACGCTCCAGGACTACACGATCGCCATGGGTGCGGCGCACACGCGGTTCTCGTTCAAGAAGAACACCTGGCCCGAGGAGGACGTGGGCGGGAAGCTCATCCTGAACAAGAACCGCTGCATCCTCTGCATGCGCTGCGTGAACCTGTGCGCCGACGTCGCCGGACAGGACGAGATCGCGGTGATCGCGCGCGGCGAGGAGACCTACATCGGCACCGTGGGCGGCCGGAAGATCGAGAACGAGCTGGCGGGGAACATCGCCGACATCTGCCCGGTCGGCGCCCTGACCAGCGTGGACTTCCGCTTCGAGTCGCGTCCCTGGGAGCTCCACAACGTCAAGACGATCTGCACCCTCTGCTCCAAGGGGTGCAACACCGTCGCCGGCTTCCATCCGCGCCGGAACAAGGTCCTCCGCGTCACGGCGCGCGAGAACATGGACGTGAACCAGTGGTGGATCTGCGACCGCGGCCGCGGGCAGTTCCACAGCGTCCACGACGTCGTGCGGATCGCCACGCCGCTCTACCGCTCGCGGACCAAGGGCGCCGCCGCGCGGCCGGTCGCCTGGGCCGACGCGATCGCGCAGGTCGCGGGCGCCATCAAGGACTCGATCGCGCGGCAGGGCGCCGATTCGGTCGGCGTCGTCTCGTCGGCCGAGCTCTCGAACGAGGAGCTGTTCCTGGCCGGCCGGATCTTCGGCCCGGACGGGCTCGGCCTCTCCAACTTCGACTTCCCCGAGCGGCCGCAGCCGCCCGTGGTCTATCCCAAGTTCACGATCGAGGGGGACAAGAACCCCAACACGCGCGGCGCGCGCCTTCTCGGCGGCACGGCGGGGAAGCGCGGTCGCTCGGTGAAGGAGATCCTCACCGCCGCGGCCGAAGGGCGGATCGGCGTGCTCCTCTTCCTGCGCGGCGGCGCGCCCGAGACGTTCGGCGACGCGGCCCTCGTGGCGCGCGCGCTGGACCGCGCCGGCCTCGTGGTCGTGATGGACTTCGTGGCCTCGGCCGTCGCCGACCTCGCCGACTGGGTGCTGCCCGGCGTCTCCCATTTCGAGAAGGACGGCACCTACGTCAATTCGCAGGGGCGCGTGCAGCGCGCCCGGAAGGTGTTCACGCTGCGCGGCGACACCCGCGAGGACTGGCGCCTACTTCAAGACCTGGGATCCGCGCTGGGCGTGCTCCACGAGACCGATCCCTCGGCCGAGATGATCTTCGCCCGAATCGCCCGCACCGTGCCCGCGTTCACGGGCCTCTCGTATTCGGCTCTGGGGGACAGGGGTGCGCCGCTCGACACCGAGGCGGCGAACGTCGCCGTGGGGTAGCGCCCCGCGGCGACGCGAGCTTCTTCGCGCGCTCCCCAAGACCGACCTCCACGTCCACCTCGACGGCTCGCTGCGCCCGGCCACGCTCCTCGAGCTGGCGGCCGCGCAGGGAGCCAAGCTCCCGTTTCGCACGCCGCGCGAGCTCTCGGCCGCCTTCGCCCATCTCGCCTCCGGAGTCAGCCTCCCCGAGTACCTGAAGGCGTTCGACTGGACCCTGGCGGTCCTGCAAGACCGCGCCTCCCTCGAGCGCGTCGCGTTCGAGCTGGCCGAGGACGCGTTCATGGAGAACGTCCGGTACATGGAAGTGCGCTACTGCCCGGCGCTCCACACCCGGAAGCGGCTGACGATGGAGGAGACGGTGGAAGCGGTGCGGGCGGGGCTTCGCCGCGCCGAGCGGGCGACCGGGATCCGGACCGGAACGATCGTCTGCGGGATCAGGCACTTGAGCCCCCGGCTCTCGGTGCGCCTCGCCGACCTGGCCTCGGCCTACTACGGCAAGGGGGTCGTCGGCTTCGATCTCGCCGGGGCGGAGAAGGACTATCCGGCCAAATCCCACCGGCGCGCGTTCGACCATGTGAAGAAACGGCACGTCAATATTACCGTCCACGCCGGGGAAGCCTTTGGAGCGGCCAGCATCGACCAGGCGCTCCGCTACTGCGGCGCCCACCGGATCGGCCACGGCACCCGCCTGCGCGAGGATCCCGCCGTGCTCGCCTTCGTCCGGGACCATCGGATCCCGCTGGAGATGTGCCTGGTCTCGAACGTCCAGACCGGCGCGGTTCGGAGCCTGGCGACCCACCCCTTCGGCCGCTATCTCAAGGCGGGGCTCCGGGTCACGGTGAACACCGACAACCGGCTCGTCTCCTCCACGACCATGACCGACGAGCTCGAGCGCGCGGTCAGCACCTTCCGGCTCACGCCGGCCGACGTCCGCTCCGTGCTGATCAATGGATTCAAATCGGCGTTCCTGCCGTATGAAGAGAAGGGAGCGCTGCTCCGGCACGCTCTTCGCGACATGGATCGGATTCTGGAAGAGGCGCGCTCGGCCGAGGGCGAACCCTCGCGCGACCTTCTGTGAGAAGGCGCATCTAATGAAACCGAGCGGAGCTGGCGAGAGACCGTGCCCGCTTGATCGTCCGCTTCGAGGAGCATAAGATGATCAACGTGAGGACCCACCGATGAGCCACATGGGACGTACCTCCGGTCCGCTCAACTCCCTGGCCGGGCGTTTGAGCCCGGTCCCCATCCTCCAGGTTGCCACCGGTTTCTGGGCGAGCCAGGCCCTCCTGACCGCCGTGGACCTCCGCGTGTTCACCTCTCTGTTCGGGGGCGCCAAGTCGGCTGCCGAATTGTCAGGTGAGCTCGGCGCGGACCCCAACGCCCTCGAAGCCCTGCTCGACGCGAACTGCGCCCTGGGCTTCCTGCAGCGAAACGGCGACCGCTACCGGAACACCGAGGTGTCGAACGCCTTCCTGGTCGAGGGCTCGCCCGGCTCCTACGTCGACCTCGTCCGCTTCATGCGGCAGCCGCTCTTCGGCGTCTGGCAGGCGCTCCGCGACACGGTGAAGAGCGGGGATTCGCCCGTTCCCGCCGAGGCGATGGACCCGACGGAAGTGGAGCTGGCGCGCGCGTTCCACAACGGCGCCTACGCCACCATGATGCGCGTGGCCGAGATCCTGGACCTGGAGTTCAGCGGCTTCTCGCGGATCGTCGAGCTGGGCGGCCACAGCGGCGCGGGCTCGCTCTGCCTCGCGCGCCGCTATCCGCAGCTCCAGGCGACGATCCTGGACCGGGCGCCGTTCCAGCCGCTCGCCGAGGAGTTCATCCAGACGACCAAGCTCGAAGACCGGGTCCGCTTCCGCGCCGGCAACCCCGACGAGGGCTGCCCGGGCGAGGAGGCCGACCTCGTGCTCCTGCCGCACATCCTCTCGCGCCGCAGCCGCGCCGCCATTCCCGGCATCCTCCAGGCCGTGCGCGCGTCGCTGCGTCCCGGCGGCGCTCTGATCGTCACCGAGTTCCTCCTCGAGGACGGCAAGGCCGAGCCTCGCGAGGCGGCGCTCTTCCGCCTGAACGTCGTGGCGAGCTACGGCTCCAAGAACGCCGGAGGGCTCACCCGCTCCGATCTGGTCGGTTTCTTGAGCGACGCCGGATTCACCGACGTCGACATGGTGGGCCTGCCCATGTTCGGGATCACGGCGATCACCGCCACGCGGGGCTGATCGTGCGCATCGAGCGCTTCCCCGTCGGGCCGCTCGACAACAACCTCTACCTGCTCACACCCGATCCGTCGCGCGAGCGCTCCGGCACGGACGCGATCCTCGTGGATCCGTCGCTGGAGAGCCTGGACACGCTCCGCGCCATCCAGGCGCGCGGGATCACGGTGAAGCGGATCCTGCTCACGCACGCCCACATCGACCACATCCTCATGGCGAAGCCGTTCCGCGACGCGACCGGCGCGCCCGTCTGGCTGCACGAGGGGGACCGCACCCTCCACGAGCTGGGTCCCGTTCAGGCGGAGCAGATGGGACTCCCGTGGCCCGGCACCGCGCCGATCGACCACTGGATCACCGACGGCGAGGAGTGCGGCCTTCCCGGCATCGACGTGAAGGCGATCCACACGCCCGGGCACTCGCCCGGCAGCGTGACCTTCGTCACCCCCGCGGGGCTGGTGGCGGGGGACGTGCTCTTCCGCGAGTCGGTGGGGCGCGTGGATCTCCCGGGCGGCGACTGGGAGACGCTGGTCCGCTCCATCCGGGGACGCCTGTTCGCGTACGACCGCGGCACCACCGTCTACCCGGGGCACGGCCCCACCACCACCATCGGCCACGAAATGAAGGTCAACCCGTTCGTCGGCGCGTCGGCAACCCTGCAGGCGTAGCGTAGACGACGGGGCCGCCCGCGGAGCCAACGACGAGCGACCTCGAACGGCTGCTCTTTCCGAGCGCCCTCTACCGCGATTTCCTGAACGATTTCGCGCGGGTGCGCCCGTTCTATCCCTGCGACTTCCGCGATCCGGCGGCGGCGGTGGCCGCCGCGCGCGCGCGCGACTATCCGGAGGCGCGCCGCGCGAAGACCGCTTCGATCCTGGCGCGCCAGGCGGAGGCGTTTGGCGTTCTTACGCCCTCGCGCGAGGCGCTCGCGCGCTTCGCCCGCGCCGATTCGGTCGCGGTCGTCTCGGGGCAGCAGCCGGGGCTGTTCGGCGGGCCGCTCTACACGCTCTACAAGATGCTGACGGCGGCGAACCTCGCCCGCTCGATCGAGTCGGCGACCGGTGCCGTTGCCGTGCCCGTGTTCTGGATCGCCTCGGACGATCACGACTTCGAGGAGGTCCGGTCCACGGCGGTGAGCGACGGCACGGCCGAGCCCACGCCGCTCGCCTACCCGGCCGAAGCGGCGCCGCGCGGCGTCTCGGTGTCGCGCATCCGGTTCGGTCCCGCCGTGGAGGCCCTGGTGCGCTCGGCGGAGTCGGTCGTGCCGCCCTCACCCTTTCGCGAGTCGGTGCTCGCGCGTCTGCGCGCGGCGTACGCGCCGGGGCGCGGCTTCTCCGAGGCCTTCGCGCGCTTCCTGGCGCCCATCGCCGCGGAGCTCGGGGTGCTGCTGTTCGAGGCCTCCGACGAGGAGGCGAAGGCGGCGGCGCTTCCGGTCTTCGAGCGCGAGGTGGCGCTCGGGGGCGGAAGCTCGGCCGCGGCGAAAGCGCGCGGCGAGGCGCTGGAGAAGGCCGGCTACCACGCGCAGATCGGCCGCGCCGGAAACGAGCTCAATCTCTTCTGGCACGGGCGGGAGCGGGAGGCGATCCGCGTGACCGACGCGGGAGCGTTCCGCCTCGCGGGGAGCGGGCAGGAGCTCTCGGGCTCGAAGCTCCTCGCCCTGATCCGGAACCGGCCGGCCGACGTCAGCCCGGGCGTGCTGCTCCGTCCGCTCATGCAGGACCATCTCTTCCCGACCGCCGCCTACGTCGGCGGGCCGGCCGAGGTGGCCTACTGGGCGCAGGTCTACGCCCTCTATCCGCTGTTCGACCTGGAGCCGCCGGCGGTGGCGCCGCGCGCGGGGGCGACGCTGCTCGAGGCGAAGGTGGCGCGCGTGCTCGACCGATTCCATCTCGACTGGAACGCGCTCGCCGGCGATCCCGAGGCCGCGGTGCAGGCGGGGCTGCGCGCGCTCCTGCCCGAGGATTTCGGCACGCTCTTCGAGCGCGAGCGGGGCGAGCTGGAAGCGGTGCTCGAGCGGCTGCGCTCGGCGGTTACGCAGTTCGACCCCTCGCTCGAGGCGGCCGTGACCACGGCCGGGCACCGGATCGAGCGGGAGACCGAGGGGCTGGAGAAGAAGCTGATGCACGTCTGGAAGCGGCGCCAGGAAGAATCGGTGCAGCAGATCCGCCGCGCCCACGGGCACCTCTTCCCGCACGGGCATCTGCAAGAACGCACGGTATCGCTCCTGGGCTACGCCGCGCGCTACGGTCCGGCGCTGATCGCGCGCCTGCGCGAATCGCTGGGCGCGCCGGGAAGCCACACGCTGATTCCGCTGGGGGTATCGGACGAATGAAGATCGGGATCACCTGCTATCCGACGCACGGCGGCTCGGGCGTGGTCGCGACCGAGCTCGGGATGGAGCTCGCCAAGCGCGGGCACGAGGTGCACTTCATCTCCTACCAGGTCCCGTTCCGCCTGAAGCCCTACCAGGACAACGTCTACTTCCACGAAGTGCAGATCACGACCTATCCGCTCTTCCAGTATCCGCCCTACACGCTCGCGCTCGCGGCGAAGATGGCGGAGGTGGCCGACGAGGCGGAGCTGGACGTGCTGCACGCGCACTACGCCATCCCGCACGCCATCTGCGGGTAT
>DATJEJ010000086.1:0-2220 GCA_035496795.1 Candidatus Omnitrophota bacterium | reverse complement strand
AACTCTCTTACCGATATGTTCCTGGAGGGACACCGTGGAGTGAGGGACGAGTATTGGTCTGAGGATGACGTTTATGGCGGATCACGCGGACCGAACCCGCGGCGCGTCCCGGCGCGACCCGGACAGTCGCCCCGGCGCCCGCGGGCCGGCCGCGCGAACGCGGCGCTTCTCACCGAAGCATCGCGTATTCGGGCATCTCGCGTTCCAGCTCGTCGACGCGCGCCGCGCGCACGCGCGCCGCGATCCGTCCCGCGCCATAGGCCACGGCGGTGGCGCCGAGGACTCCGGCGAGGAGCTGGAGGCCGGGGGGCATGCCGGGCACCGAATCGAAGAGGCGGTGGCGTCGGGAACCGTGGAGCTCCGAAACCTCGTCCGCGGCATCGTGCGGCTCCAGCCGGTTCAGCACTTCGCGCACGCCCCGGACCGAGGAGACCGCGCCGATCAGCGACTCCGCCTCGCCGCGCAGGATCGCTCCGCTCAGCGTCACGGATCCGTTTCGCGCCTCCACGGACACCGCCCCCGGGTGCGCGACGTAGCGGCCCAGCTTGGCGCGCACGCGCTCGGCGATCGTCTCATCCGGGTCCGATGGCGCACCCGCGGCGGATCGCGCGACCACCCCGTTGGCCCGGCTTCGAAGATCGTGCACCGCGTCGTCGAGGAGCTCGCGGCCGTCGCCGAGCGCCCCGGTGATCTGGTCGCGAAGCCGCGCGCGGCGCGTCCGGCCCCGCGAGGGATCGAGGAGGTACATGAGCCCCGCGCCCAGCACGAGACCGCGATAGAAGTTGGGTGACCGGATCATGGATGCTCCCTCCCGTGGCGCACAACCGCGCTATACTTCGCAGCAGCAACACGCATGCCGCGCTTCCCGCACCGAGGTGCCGCGGGACGGCGCCACGGCTTACCGTCGCGGCTTCCTCCGCGGCACAGCGCGCCTTGTAACATTGTCTGTACTTTCGGTCCGCGGCCCGAGGCCGGGGCACCGCGTCGGCGCGGAAGGAACCCCGCTTGAATCGAATGACGGTAAAGGAGCGAAGCTGACCCGGCCGGGGGAGCGGAGCGTCTTCGACGGCCGGACCTTCGACGATTTCCTCTTCCGGCCCGGCAAGGGGCGAGTCGGCTCGCGACGCTCGGTGCGCCTCACGGGGCGTCTCACGGGCGCCATCGCGCTCGAGCTGCCGATCGTTTCGGCCAATATGGACAGCGTGACCGAGGGTCCGATGGCGCGCGCGCTCGCCCTGGAGGGAGGCATCGGCGTCGTGCACCGGGCGCTGCCGATCGGAGAGCAGGCGGCCGAGATCGAGCGCGTCAAGCGGAGCCATGGCTGGGTGGTGGAGGAGCCGCTCTGCCTTCCTCGAGGCGCGAGCCTCCGGGAGGCGCGCGACGTGATCCGGCGGCACGGCATCACCGGGATCCTCATCGAAGAGGAGCGGGGGAGCCGCGCGCTCGCGGGGCTCCTCTCCAACCGCGACATCCCGTGGGGACCGGGCCACGACGCCGAGCCGGTCGAGCACTTCATGACGCCGTTCGAACGGCTCGTCACCGGTGCCCCGGGCATCGCGCTCGAAGAGGCGGAGCGCGTGCTCTACGAGCGGCGGATCGAGAAGCTCCCGCTGGTGGACGCGGCACGGAGGATCCGGGGCCTCATCACGAAGAGCGACATCCTGCTCGCGCGCGAGCGCCCCGAATCCACCAAGGACGGGAAGGGCCGTCTCCGCGTCGCGGGCGCGATCGGAGCCCGCGGCGACTTCCTGGAGCGAGCGGAAGCGCTGCTCGACGCGGGCGCGGACGCCCTGGTCGTGGATATCGCGCACGGCCATTCCGAGGTCATGGAACAGGCGGTGCAGGCGCTTCGCGCCCGATTCGGCAGCGGGCCGGAGCTTGTCTGCGGCAACGTGGGCACGGCGGAGGGGGCGCGCTTCCTGCGGGACCTGGGGGCCGCGGCCGTGAAGGTCGGAATCGGGCCCGGGCGCGGCTGCCGCACGCGGCTCGAGACGGCGGCGGGGGTGCCGCAGCTCCAGGCGATCCATGAGGCGCGCATGGCCCTGGGGGAGGGAACGCCGATCATCGCCGACGGCGGCATCCGGCACGACAAGGATCTCTTCCTCGCGCTCGTCTGCGGCGCGGACGCGGTCATGCTGGGCAGCATGCTCTCGGGAACCGACGAGGCGCCGGGCCGCGTAATTGAGGACCCATCGAGCCGGGAAAAGCGTAAAATATACC
>DATJEJ010000085.1:0-5221 GCA_035496795.1 Candidatus Omnitrophota bacterium | reverse complement strand
AGGCGCAGATCCAGGAAGGCGACGTCGTAGGCGCGCTCCGCCAACAGCTCGCGCGCCTCGGCCAGGCAGCCGGCGGTCTCCAGCGAGTAGCCGGCGTGCCGCAGCTCCTCGTGCGCGATCACGCGGAACGATTCTTCGTCGTCGACCAGGAGAACCCGGGGCTCAGCCATCTTCTCCTCCGCGAGGCTGGATCGGCAGCTCCACCGTGAAACGCGCACCGTGCGGCGTGAGGTTCTCGGTCCGGATCACGCCTCCCTGCCGCGCGACGATGCTCTGGGAGATGGAGAGCCCCAGCCCCGTTCCCCGCCCCGGAGGCTTCGTCGTGAAGAAGGGATCCCAGATGCGGTCCTTGATCTCGGGAGGCACGCCCGTCCCGGTGTCATCCACCTCGAGCATGGCCGCCGTCCCCGAATAGAGGGTGCGCGCCGTGAGCAAACCCCCCTTCGGCATCGCCTGGAGCGCGTTCATCATGATGTTCAGGCAGACGCTTCGCATCGCGCCCTCGCGCGCCCAGATGCACGGAAGTCCCGGCGCCAGCTCCAGCTGGGAACGGATCCCCTGCACCGTCATCTGGTATCCGAGCAGCGCGGCCGTGTCGTCCACCGCGCGGTTCAGGTTGAACCAGTTCGCCTTCTCGGACTCGGGCCGGGCGAGGAGCATCAGCTTGTCGGCGATGTCGCGCACCCGTCGCGTCTCCCGCTCCAGGATGTCGAGCAGCCGCGCCACGTCGGCGGCGGAGGCGGCCCCCTGAGGATCCAGGAGACGGCGGCGAAGCGCCTCGACTCCGGCGAGCAGCGACGCCAGCGGGTTGTTGATTTCGTGGGCGACGCCGGCGGCCAGGATGCCCAGCGAGGCGAGACGCTCGCTGTGGCTGAGCTGCCGCTCCAGGGCGCCGCGATCCTCCACGAGCGGGAGGGGTGCGACGATCCCCGCGACCGGCGCCGGTGCGGCGGGCGCCGGCGGACCGGCGGGACTCGGGTTCATTCCGGCAGGGCTTTCCACTGACATGGCGGTCTCCGTTCTCTGACAGATTGGCAGAGGAGGCCCGTGCGCCGATACGGTACCTAGGTAGAAGTCCATCCCCTACCGGAGCCGAAGTGCTTGGCCGGTGGAGGGTCCCGGGCGCGGGTCGGGGCGCGGCCGCCGCGGGAGGGTCGCGGCACAATTCGTGCGGCTCCGCACTCCCGGTCGAGGCGACGACCAAGCACCGATCGCGATGCCGGGAAGCGCCGCGCCGCCCGGCTCCGCGGGACCACCACGGCGTGCAAAGGGGGAGATGGAATGAAACCGCTCATCTCGGATGCCGGAATCTCGGCGCTTCGCCGGGAGATGGACCGGCTCTTCGATCAGTTCTGGGGCTCGGAAACGCCGGTCAACACGTACGGGGTGTGGGTCCCCTCGCTCGACATCGCCGACAAGGGCGATGCGATCGTCGTGAAAGCTGAAGTCCCGGGCGTGGATCCCAAGGAGATCCAGGTCTCGGTGGACGACAACATGCTGACGCTATCGGGCGAGAAGCGGTACGAGAAGGATGAGAAGGACGAGAAGCACTATCGCATGGAGCGGTCGATGGGCACCTTCACCCGGAGCGTGCAGCTCCCGCTGCCCGTCGATGCGACGAACGTCACGGCCGTCTTCAAACACGGCCTGCTCACCATCCGGCTCCCGAAGACGAAGGCCGTGAAAGGCGCCTCGATCCCGGTGAAGATCGAATGACGTCCCGAAGCTCCTAGAGGTCGAGCTCCATGTAGAGGGCGCCGGGAACCGGGTTCGGGCGATAGGGCTCGATCGCGCGAAAACCCAGCGCGCGGTATAGCGCGATGGCCGCGTCCATTCCCGGTACCGTGTCGAGCCGCATGCGGCGATACCCGCGAGCGCGAGCTTCGCGGATCGACGCGGCGGCGAGATCACGCCCGGCGCCCCGGCCTCGATGCCCCGGCCGCACGTACAGCCGCTTCATCTCGCACACGCCGCTCGCGAAGGGGCGGATCGCGATGCATCCCGCCGTGCCCGCCTCCGTCGCCGCCAGGAGCAGGCACCCGTCCGGCTCGGCGTAGGCGCCCGGGAGGGTCGCCACCTCGCGCTCGAAATCCTGGAAGCCCAGGTCGAATCCGAGCGATGCCGCGTACTCGAGAAAGAGCGTCCGCGCGAGCGCGAAGTCCTCCGGAGTTTCGGCGCGGCGGATGGAGACCGGTCGCGCGGCCACGGCGCGGCGGATCAGCCCGCGGGGGGAGAGGCGCCGGCGGCGGGCCCCGCCGGAAAGACGGTCGGGACGCTCGCGACCACATGGATCAACGCGCGATTGGCGCCCGCGTGCCGGAGCAGGGTCAGCTTGTCCCCTTCCACGCGCATCTTGCCCGTGAGGATCGCCGCCGCGGCCAGAGTCCGCCGCTCGAGGATCTCCCGCCAGAGGGCGAACGGGGCGCGCAGCGTGAATCCCGTGTCGGCGTGGGATGGACCGCCCGCGAACTCGGCGCGCTCGCATCGTCCCCCCGCCAGCGCGAGGAAGAGGTAGAGCGGACTTCCCAGCGCCGCGTCGGATTCGAACGCGAACAGGAGATTTCCGTTCCATCCCACGCCCCAGCGCGCCGCCGCGTTCCGGTATTCCGAGGAACGGTTCACCGCGTCGCGGAGTGCCTGGGCCCACGCCGGGGTGCCGAAGAGGATCCCCTCGGTCATCGCGCAACCTCGTCCGGAATCGGAGCCGCCGGGCGCCGATCGTCCAGCGGGATGAATCCCGGATTCAGGATGGCGTCGGGATCGAACCGCCGCTTCGCGGCGGCGAACGGTTCCCACACCGGCCCGAAGTGTTCGCGCCATTCGTCGGGCGTGAACTCCACGTACCCCGACAGGTAGCGCTTTCCGCCCATGGCGATCGAAAGGCGGCTCGCCACGTCCAGCATCGGCCTGGCGTCCTCCCAGTAGCGCGGCGGGATCGCCGGGAGGATGCCGAATCCGAGAAGGTTCTCCCCCTCGGGCCGCATGAACAGTTTGGAGCGCGACGTGTTCCCCTTGGCGGGCCAGAGCAGAACGTGTCCGCCCACCAGGATCGAAGGAGGCAGATCGGGAAGGATCGCGTCGAGCAGGTCGGGAGCGGTCGCCCAGGGCATCACGCACTCCGTCCAGGCGTGGACGTGCTCCCACGTGCCGCCGCGCTTCCAGAGATCGAACACGGGCTCGAGCCGCGCGAAGAAGTCGTACGTGGGAAGGTCGTCGACGTACAGGTTCTCGTACGGGCCGAGTCCCGCGAGGAGGGCCGCGTCGTCGGGCTCGGCGCCCTCGTCGAACTCGACCGTGGCGTGAAAGGGGTAGAACCAGCGCGCGAACACCTGGCGCCGCCCGTTCACCGGCTTCGTCCCCTGCGGCGAGGGGGAGGCCCACGACTCGAGATGGTCCCAGCGCCCGGAGTCCATCGCGATCCGCGCGTCCTCCATGAAGCGCCGCGCATCGTCGTAGAGGAGGTAGTAGGTGCGGGTCATCGGCTTCACGCGGCGCAGCTTGAGCCGCGCGCGCGTGATGATGCCGCACTGTCCCATCCCCGCGATCACGGCGTCGAAGAGATCCTGATGCTTCCCCGGGCCGCACGTCACCGTCTCCCCCGCGCCGGTGATCACGTCGAGCTCCTCGACCTGATCCCCCTGCGTCCCGTAGCGGAAGGAGGCCACGCCGATCCCCGCGACGGACAGGGTGCCGCCCACCGTCACGTTCAGATTGTTGGTCAGGACGGGCGGTGCCAGGCCGAACGGTTTCAGCTTCTGCAGCAGGACGCCCCAGAGGACGCCGGCCTCGACGTCGGCGGTGAGGCGCTCCGGGTCGATCGCGAGCACGCGGTCGAGCGAGGGCATCGCGAGAAGGATCCCCTGCTCCGACAGCCCGACGTGGCTCTGGCTGTGACCGCCGCCTCGCGCCGCGACGGTGAGTCCGTGCTCGCGCGCGAACCGGACCGCGGCCAGCACGTCCTCCGGGGCGCGCGGCTCCACGAGGAGCCGGGGCACCGAGCGGAAGAGGTGCCCGAAATTGGTGGTCAGCTCCTCCGGCACCTCGCCGGCGTCGCGGACCGCTCCCGTGACGGAGCGCTTCAGCTTATCGCGCAGTCCGCTCACGAGTCGCGCGGCGCATGTGAACCAGGAGCTGGATCTGTCCCCGGTGTCCCGAGAAATGCTCGAGCAGATGGTAGTAGTACCAGCGCACGTTGAAGCTCCGCACCGAACCGTCGGGACGCTCGCGCTGGATCTCCCGTTCCATGTCTTCCGGCGACCGCTCCCGCGCCGTGCGCTTCAGGAACTCTCGCGAGCGGTCGAGGAGGTCGTGGTAGAACGCGAGGTCCTTCCCGTTCAGGGGCGGGAACGCGGGTCCTCCCTCCGGCACGGGAAGCCCGTCGCCGTCCGCGTCGATTCCCAGCACGTCCTCCACCGGGGCCGACGGGTCGCCGCCGAGCACGAACTTGGTCCAGAACACCTCCACGATCGCCATGTGGGCGAGCAGCATCCCGATGGTGTTCATGCCGGGCGCCGGCTGCCACATGAGGTCTTCGGGCGTCAGCTCGCGGGTGGCTTCCTTCACCAGCCGGAGCTGCTCGTCGAGCTGCGCGAGGAACGTCCCCGCTTCCGGGGAGCGGAACCCCGGAAGCGGGAGGATGTGGGATCGAACGACAGTCTGCATGGAACCTCCCTGCTTACGATGCCGGCTTCTGCGGCTTGTCCCAATCCGGCGCCGGCGGGAACACGATGATCGAGCCCGCGACCTTCTTGCCGGGGGGAACCCTTGCGGGCGGAACGTGGTGCACCGGCGGAATGCTGCGGAGATAGGCCACCACCGCCATGGCGTCGGCATGGGTCAGATGCGCGAAATCGGGCCACGGCATCGGCGGGGCGATCGGCGACCCGTCCTTCTTCACGCCGTTCTGAAGGGCGCGAAGGATCTCGTCGTCGGTCCATCCCCCGAGGCCGGTGGAGTCGGGGGTCAGGTTGCGCGCGTAGGAGACGCCCCACGGACCCTGCCATCCCAGCTCGCTTCCCGAGAGGGCGCGGCTCATGTCGGGCGCGCCATAGAAGTAGCCCGGCGTGTGGCAGTCGTGACAGCCGAGCACGGTGACCAGGTACTCGCCGCGCTGCACGGGAGTCGTGGCCGCGGCGGCCTGGGTGGAATCGGCCGTGGCGCCCGCGCCCTGGCCCGACTCGTTCTTGGAGCAGGAGGCCGCGGCGAGCGCCAGAAGGACGAG
>DATJEJ010000084.1:0-6041 GCA_035496795.1 Candidatus Omnitrophota bacterium | reverse complement strand
CTGCAAGGACAAGGCGAATCTCATGTGCTGCATGCTGCGGAGCCTGGGGATACCGGCCTATCTGCTCGCGGTCTACGCAGACGACCGGACGTACGTCCGCCAGGAATGGCCCGCGGCGCAGCAGTTCGACCACTGCATCGTCGCGCTCCAGGCGGGTGACGGGCAGGAGGGTCCCATCGTCGCCCACCCCCGGCTCGGTCGGCTCCTGATCTTCGATCCCACCGATCCGAACACCCCGCTGGGGGATCTGCCGGTCGAAGAGCAAGGGAGCCTGGGCATGCTGATGGTGCGTGAGCCGAGCGCGCTGATCCGGCTGCCGGTGCTCGCGACCGAGCGAAATCGCATGGAGCGCACCAACGATGTCGTGCTCCAGTCGAACGGCTCGATCCACGGGACCATGCGCGAGCGATCGTGGGGAAGCGTGGCCACTCAGGAGCGGCGGCTATTTCGCGCCCTGGCCGCGGCGCCCTATCGCGAGCGGGTCCAGAGCTGGCTGGCCACGTCGGCCCCTCGCGCGAACGTGAGCGCGCTGCGCGCGACGCCCCAGGATTCCACCAGCGCGTTCGAGCTGGACCTCGAGTACACGGCCGAACGCTACGCCCAGGAGATGGACCGCCTCTTCCTCCTGCGCCCCACGTTCGTGGAGCGCTGGGAAGAATCGTTGGGCGCCGATGCGCCCCGTTCCTCGCCGATCGACATCGAGGAGCGGGTCTGCCGGGAACGCACCACCGTCCATCTGCCCGACGGCCTTGGCGTGGATGAGCTGCCCGATCCCGTCCGACTCGAGACCGCGTTCGGCTCCTACATCTGGGAAGTCGATCGGAACGCGCCTCCCGGAGAGCTGCGCGTGCGGCGGGAGATCGTGATGCGCCGCATGACCCTTCCGCCCGATCAGTATCCGGCGGTCAAGTCGTTCTGGGAGAAGGTCCGCGCGGCCGAGCAGGCGCGGGTGGTGCTGGTCCGGAAGGACTAGGGCACCAGCACGCCCGTCCCGTTCAGCCCGTCGCTCTTCAAGAGCGCCAGGCCGCGGTTCGCCTCCTCCAGGGGGAAGGTCGTGACGCGGGGGCGGAGCGGAATCGCCGCCGCTTCCCGGAGCAGCGCCTCTCCGTCCGCGCGCGTGTTCGCGGTGACGCTCCGGAGATTGCGCTCGTAGAAGAGCTCACGCTCGTAGTCGAGCGGCGGGATGTCGCTCAGCCAGATCCCCGCGATCGCGAGCGTCCCTCCCTTCTGGATCGATCGCAGCGCGACCGGGACGATCTCCCCCGCCGGCGCGAAGAGGATCCCGCCGTCCACGCGGGCCGGCAGGGGATCGGTCGCGCCGCCGACCCAGGCGGCGCCCATCGCGCGCGCGAGCGCCTGGTGCTTTTCGCCGCGCGTGGCGACGTAGACCTGCATGCCGCGCGCGCGCGCCACCTGGATCGTCACGTGCGCGCTCGAGCCGAAGCCCCACAAGCCCAGCGTTCCCCCTGGCGGCGCCTGGCTCCGCTCGAGCGCGCGGTAGCCGATGATGCCGGCGCAGAGAAGCGGCGCCGCCTCGACGTCGCCGAACACGTCGGGGATCGCGTAGGCGAAGTCCTCGGGCACGACGGCGACCTCGGCATAGCCGCCGTCGGCGTGGTAGCCCGTGAAGCGTGAGGACTCGCAGAGATTCTCGCGGCCGGAGCGGCAATAGGCGCAGACGCCGCACGTGTGCCGGAGCCACGCGATCCCGATCCGGTCGCCCTCCCGGAACCGCGCGGCTCCCGGGCCGGCGCCCTCCACGACCCCCACCACCTGGTGTCCCGGGATCAGCGGCAGCTTGCGCGGGGGGAGGTCTCCCTCGATCACGTGCAGGTCGGTGCGGCAGAGCCCGCAGGCGCGGACCCGGACGCGCACTTCGCCGGGGCCCGGTTCCGGCTCCGGGACCTCGCGCAGGGCCAGGGGCGCGGTTCCGATCGGCGCGTGGCGCTTCAGCACCATCGCTCGCATGGTCCCACGATACTCCGGGGCCGGTCCGATGGTAAGCTCAGGTGCGACGCGACCGACCGGGAGGTATATGAAAGCCAAGGTTTTCCAGGAGATCACCGGGCTCACCATCGCGATCGCGTCGATCGCGGCGGCCATCCTGCTGCGATCCCTTCTGGACCCGATCCTCGACGGCCAGCTCGCCCTCATCACGACGTACGGGGCGGTCGCGATCACGGTCTGGTTCGCGGGGCTTCGGTACGCCGTGTTCACGACCCTCGTCGGTTATGCCCTGGTGAACTACTTGTTCATGGAGCCGCGCGGCACCTTCCACTTCGGCGATCCCGCCTCGGTGGTCGGCTTCGCGCTCTATCTGGTCTCCTGTTCCCTGATCATCTTCTTCGGCGAGCGCGCGAATCGCGCCGAGCGGCGCCGGCACGAGGCCGACGAGCAGCTCCAGCTGGCTCTGGGAGCGGGTCAGATCGGCACCTGGGACTGGGACCTTCGCACGGGGAAGATCCACGCCTCCCCCGAGGCGCGCCGGATGCTCGGCACGTCCCACTTCGGCAGTCTCGAGGAAGGACTCGCCTCGGTGCACCCCGAGGATCGCCCCGCGATCGAGGCCGCGCTCGAGCGCGCCATCGTCGACGGGAAGCCCTTCGCCGCCGAGGCCCGCTACACCCGGCCCGACGGCGTCGTTCTCCGCCTCTCCGGGCACGGGGTCGTTCGGGTGGACCGCCATGGGCGCCCCGTCCGGATCGTCGCGGCCACGATCGACCAGACCGAGGCGTGGCGCGCGGCCGAGTCGCTGCGGCACGAGCGCGAGCTCTTGCGCCGCATCATCGACACCATCCCCGTCATGATCACGGTGTTCGACCCCGAGGCCACGATGCTGCGCCTGAATCCGGAATTCACGCGGGTCGTCGGCTGGTCCACCGAGGAGGCGAAAGGCGCCTCGCTCATGGAAGAGATCTACCCCGATCCCGCCTATCGCCGGCAGGTGCTGGAATTCATGGAGTCCTGCCGGGAGGGTTGGATGGACGTGCGCATGCGCACGCGCGACGGGCGCACGATCGAGACCTCGTGGGCCAGCATCCGCCTGAGCGACGACACGCGGGTCGGGATCGGCATCGACATCACCGAGCGGAAGCGGGCCGAGCGGGCCCTGCGCACGCGAAACCGGCGCCTTCGCCTGCTCTTCGAGGCCGCGGCGGTCACGCTCACCAGCGACGATCCCGACGCGATGCTCCACGCGCTGTTCGCCAAGATCCGGCCGGAGCTGGCCCTGGACGGTTACTGGAACTACGTGCTCGACGAGTCGGGCACGACGCTCCTGCTCGCCTCCTACGAAGGCGCTCCTCCCGACGTCATGCGGGAGGCGGATCGGTTGCCCCTGGGCCAGGGGGTGAACGGCAAGGTCGCCGTGACGCGCCATCCCATCGTGCGGACCCGCGTGCAGGAATCGAGCGACGGCGAAGACGGCGTCGCCAGACGCCTGGGACTTCGCGCCTTCATCTGCCACCCGCTCGCCGCGGGAGACCGCCTGATCGGGACGCTCACGCTGGCCAGCCGCTCGCGCGACACGTTCGAGCCCGACGAGCTGGAGTTCGCCGAGACGATCTGTCAGCACGTCACGCTGGCCTACGAGCGGATCCGCCACGTCCGCGAGCTCAAGGAGTCGGGACGCATGAAGGACGAGTTCCTCGCGACCCGGGCGCACGAGCTGCGGAACCCGCTCGCCCCGATCCGGACCGCGGCCCCCATCCTGAAGCAGCACGGGCCGCGCGAGCCGGAGCTGGTCTGGGCGCGCCAGGTGATCGAACGCCAGGCCGAGCATCTCTCCCGCCTGGTCGACGATCTCCTCGACGTCTCCCGGATCACGCGCGGGAAGATCGAGCTGCGGCGCGAGCGGATCCCGGCGACGGTCATCGTGAGCAGCGCCGTCGAGACGGCGCGGCCCCTCATCGAGGGGAACCAGCACGCGCTGACGGTTTCGCTGCCGGGAGAGCCGCTCTTCGTGAACGGGGACCTGACCCGCATGGCGCAGGTGGTCTCGAACCTGCTCACCAACGCGGCGAAGTACACGCCCCCCGGCGGGCGCATCGAGGTGGGCGCCGAGCGCGACGGGGACCAGGCCGTCCTCCGCGTCAAGGACAACGGCGTGGGGATTCCCCGGGAGATGCTGGGCCGCATCTTCGAGATGTTCGCCCAGGTCGATTCCTCCCTGGAGCGCACCGCGGGCGGCCTGGGCATCGGGCTCACGCTCGCGCGAACGCTGGTGGAGCTGCACGGGGGCTCGATCGAAGCCCAGAGCGACGGGGCCGGCCGGGGCAGCGAGTTTCTGGTGCGCCTGCCGCTCGCGACGGCGGACCCCCCACCGCTCCCGCCCCCCGCATCGGCCGAGGGTCCCGGCGGACGCGAGGCCCGGGCGCGCATCATGGTCGTGGACGACAACGCGGATGCCGCCGACAGCCTGGGTCGCCTGCTCGCCCTGGACGGCTACGACGTGCGGGTCGCCAACGGCGGGATGGAGGCGCTGCACGACGCCGAGGCGTTCCGCCCGGAGGTGATCCTCCTGGACATCGGCCTGCCGATGATGAACGGATACGACGTGGCGCGCCGGCTGCGGAAGGAGCCGTGGGGCGCCGAGATCCGGCTGGTGGCTCTGACCGGCTGGGGACAGGACGAGGATCGCCGCCGCTCGAAGGAAGCGGGCTTCGACGAGCACGTGGTGAAGCCGATCGATCCCGCGTCCCTGCGGGTGCTGTTGCGGCGGGTCCGCGCTACGCGGGTGGGCTCTCCGTAGACGAGGGAGCGCGCACCCCGAGCGCCCGCATCATCCCGCTCGCCTTGACGAGCGTCTCCTCGTACTCCCCTTCGGGCGTCGAGTCGGCCACGATGCCGCCCCCGACGTGGAACGACGCCGTGCCGCCCCCGGCCACGATCGTGCGGATCGCGATGTTCCAATCGCAGTCGCCGCGGACGTCCCAGTAGCCGAGCGCGCCCGTGTAGATGCCCCGCCGCACCGGCTCCAGCCGGTCGATGATCTGAACGCTCCGGATCTTGGGCGTGCCGGTGATCGAGCCTCCCGGGAACAGGGCGCGCAGAACGTCCACGGGTGCCGCGTCCTCGCGCAGGGTGCCCACGACGCGCGACTCGAAATGATGGACGTTGGAGTGGCTCGCGACCTCGCAGAGCGCGGGGACCGAGACGCTCCCGATCGAGCAGACGCGCCCCAGGTCGTTCCGCTCGAGATCCACGATCATGACGTTCTCGGCGCGATCCTTGTCGCTGTGGATCAGCTCGAGCCGGAGCGCGGCATCCTCCTCCGGCGTCGCCCCGCGCGGGCGCGTCCCCTTGATCGGCCAGGTCTCGATGCGGCGGCCCCGCACGCGGAAGAACCGCTCGGGGGACGAAGAGGCGACCCCCCCATCCTCGAAGGACAGGTACGCCAGGAAGGGCGCCGGCGCCGCCTCCCGCAGCGAGCGGTAGAGCGCCGCCGGCCGCGGGGCGAAATCCGCCAGGAAGCGCTGCGACAGGTTGACCTGATAGATATCGCCCGCCGCGATGTGTTCGAGCGCGGTCTCGACCATGCGGCAGTAAGCGTCGCGCGTGAAGTTGGAGCGGATCGCCCCCGCGCGAACCACGGATCGTGGACCGGAGAGGTCCCCCGCGCCTCCGGCCGTCACGCGCGACCACTGCGCCTCCAGCACCTCTCCCGCACGGCGTTCCCGCCGCCCCGGATCGTTCTCGGCAAGCCCGGTCGAGACGCACCATCCTTCACCGGTCGCGCGGCTCCAGGCCCACACGCAGTCGTAGAAGCCGAGCGAGAGATCGGGGGTCGGTCGCTCGCGCCGGGCGCGGGCGGGATAGCGCTCGATCCAGTCCTTGAAGTCGTACGCGATCGCCCCCGCGAGCCCGGAGAGAAACGGGATGGCCGGCGCGTCCTCGATCTCCGCGCCCGACGGCCACGCCGCCGCGAGAGCTTCCAGCGGGGCACCCGGCTTCCGCGCGCGCCGGTCCCCGCGCACCTCCCAGAGCGAGCCCTCGGCGACTTCGAGGCGCCGCGGGGGGTCGAACGCGAGCAGGGTCCACTC
>DATJEJ010000083.1:0-4027 GCA_035496795.1 Candidatus Omnitrophota bacterium | reverse complement strand
GGCGGCACCAAGCCGGTGCGGGTGGACTTCCGCGTGATCTGCGCGACGAACCAGGACTTGGAGCGCCAGGTGAAGGAGGGGACCTTCCGCGAGGACCTCTACTTCCGCCTGAACGTGGTCACGGTCTCCCTTCCGCCCCTGCGCGAGCGCCGGCAGGACATCCCGCTCCTGGCCCAGCACCTGCTCGGCAAGTACGCCGCGGAGATGAACCGGCCGTTCACCGGGTTCGATCCCGCCGCGATGGATCTCATGGTCCGCTACGAGTGGCCGGGAAACGTGCGCGAGCTGGCGAACGCGGTGGAGCGCGCGCTGGTCGTGGGGCGCGGGCCTCTGGTGGCGGCCGAGGACCTGCCGATGAGGCTCAACGAGAAGACCGTCCCGCCGGCGGGGGACTCCCTGGCCGACGTGGAGAAGGCCCAGGTCCGCGCGATCCTCGAGCGGACGGGAGGGAACGTGACGCGGTCGGCCGAGATCCTGGGCATCGACCGGGTCACGCTGTACAACAAGATCAAGAAGTACGGCCTTCGCCCGTAGGGGCGCCGCCATGCCCGGCCCCGGTATCGACGTCGTGCCGATCTACTTCACCGAGCGGGACGAGACGCTGCAGCGCCTGGGCGCCGCCCTCGAGCTGGACTTCCGCACGACCGTGCGCTACCGGAATCCGTGGTTCGATCCGGAGGCCGCGTTCGACGCCGGACGGGGGCAGTACCGCGCGGCGCTCTTTCTGAAGGCGCTTCTTCTGGATCCGCAGGCCGATCCGGCCGAGCGCGTGATCGGCGTGACCAGCGTGGACCTCTTCACGCCGGTGTTGACCTACGTGTTCGGCGAGGCGCAGCTGGGCGGGCGCGCCGCCGTGGTCTCCTGCCACCGGCTGCGCCAGGAGGCGTACGGGCTGCCTCCCGATCCGCGGCTCTTCTACGACCGGCTGCACAAGGAGGCGGTGCACGAGCTGGGGCACACGTTCGGGCTCATGCATTGCCGCTCGATCGGGTGTGTCATGGGCGCCTCGACGTACGCCGAGGAGATCGAGCTGAAGGCGGCCTCCTTCTGCGAGCGCTGCCGCGCGGTGGTCGCCCGGAACGGCGCTCCGGTGTTATCTTCCCCGCATGGCCCTCGATGACGCCGCCCGCGCGGAGGACGAGCTCCTCCAGCTGAGCCGCCGCCTCCTCGACGTGATCGCCTCCGGCGACTGGGACGCCTACGTCGCGATCTGCGACCCGTCCCTGACCTGCTTCGAGCCGGAAGCGCGCGGCGAGCGGGTCACGGGGCTGGACTTTCATCACTTCTACTTCCGCGAACGCCGGCCGGCCGAGGCGGCGCAGACCACCTTGATCGAACCGGAGGTCCGCATGCTGGGCCCCGACGCGGCCGCCGTCACGTACGTCCGCCTGACGCAGGTCCGCGACGCCGCGGGCGCGGCATGCACCTCCCGAGCCGAGGAGACCAGGATCTGGCAGCGGCGCGACGGGCGATGGAGGCTCGTCCACGTGCACCGCTCCATGAATCCGTGACGGCGCCGCAATCCGGCCCGGCGGGAGGGCGCCTCCTTCCCGAGCCTCGCGTTCCATCGGCCGCGTTGCTGCGTCTCGGCGCCATCGCCTTCGCGGTCGCCGTTCTCGCTTCGATCGCCGTCCCCTCCTTTCCCCTGGCCCGTGCCGCGCGTCTTCCGGCGTCGGCCCTGCTCGTAGCGCTCCTCTTCGTTCACGCCGGGCCAGGGGGACGCGCGCGCATCAGGGTCGTGGGCTGGTGCGCGGTGGCCTTCGCGATCGCATGGGCATCGACGGGCCGCGGGGCGCCCGCGATCGGCGCCCTCGTGGTGGCGATCGGTTTCGCGCTCTTCATCCGGCGCCCCCTGGCGCCCTGGATGGAGACCCGGCCCAGCGGGTGGCTCCGGCTGTTCGCCCTCGCGGCGTTCGCGCCGCTCGCCGTCCTCCTGGCCGCCGGGTCCGGCGCCGCGGTGCGCGACAACGCGCTCATCCGCCTGGACCGCGCGCTCTACACCCTGTCCGTCTCGTGGATCTTCCTGAGCGCGCGGCTTGCGGTGGGGGAGCTGCTCCACCGCTGGATCCGCCGCGCGCGGATCCGCACCAAGCTGCTCGTCGCCTTCGGCATCTTCGCGGTCACCCCGGCGCTCCTGGCCTTTGCGTACGCGGCCCTCGCGGGCTGGATCCATGCGGGGAGCCTCCGCGCATCGGTGATCGAGCGCCAGCTGGAGGCCAACTCCGGGGGACGAGCGCTGATCCGCCGCGCGCTGCAGGATCCCGCCCCGTCCAGCGGTGCCGAGCTGGCCGCGCGGATCGGGCGCGAGCGCCCCGTCCTCGTGGACCGCGGGCTGGCGGCGGTGGCCCTGGAGCGCCGGCCCGAAGGATGGCGGACGATCGAAAGCTACGGCGATCCCGACTCGCTCTTCCGTCCCGCGGCGGCGCCGGTCGCCGACTCGGGCGAGGTGGTGCATGGCCTGATGTATCGAAACCGCCGCTTCTGGTGGGCCGAGACGGCGCTCTGGCCGAGGGGCGGCGACACGCTCGCCCTCCAGACCTTCGAGCCGGTCGACACGACGCGCGTGAGCCGCCTGGCACGGGACCTCGGATGCGACGCGGTGCTCATGACGTCGTCGACGATGTTCTCCGGCGAAACCAAGGTCACCGTGGGATCGAAGCCGCGCAATCAGCGCCACTTTCGCACGGCGGGCGGACTGGTCGAAATCGGCACCGATCAGCCGTTGCCCGACAGCATTTCCGACTCGGCCGCGATCGATTCTCTGTCGAGTCTCGGAGGCCTGGCCCTGGTCGGCGGGGGAGCCTACGCGCCGGCGACTTCGCTGAAGCAGATCCGCAAGACGTCGAACGGCGGGTCCACGCCGCCCTGCTATCTCTGGAACGGCGGCGGATGGCATCGCGGGGCGGCCCTGCTCCTGGTCCACTCCCCGGCGGGGGAGTCGTTCCAGTACTCCGGAATGGACCTGGGCCCGTTCGCGACCGCCGCGCGCATCGCGCTGATCGTCTTCGCGATGATCTTCATTTCCCTGGAGATCGTCTCCCTCGCGGTGGGCTCCCGTGTCGCGCGCTTCATCACGCGCGGCGCGGCCGGGCTCCGCCAGGCGGCGGCATCGATCGGGCAGGGGGATTTCTCGGCGCGCGTGCAGGTCCCGTCCGAGGACGAGCTGGGCGAGCTGGCCGATTCGTTCAATCGGATGGCCGCGGGACTCCAGGAAGGGCAGCGGGCGGTGGTCGAGCGCGAGCAGATGCGCCGCGAGCTGGAGCTGGCGCGGCGGATTCAGTCGCGCCTCCTCCCGCCCGGGCCGCCGTCGTTGCCGCGGCTGGACGTCGCGGCCGCCAATGCGATGAGCCAGCAGGTGGGCGGCGACTATTACGACTTCATCTCGCTCGAAGACGGCCACATGGGATTCTGCATCGCCGACGTGGCGGGGAAGGGCGTCGCCGCCGCCTTGTTGATGAGCAGCGTGAAGACCGCGCTCGTCTCGAGCGCCGCGGTCGAGACCGCGCCGCACCTCCTGACCGGCCGGGTGAACCGCCTGCTGGAGCAGAGCATCGAGCCCGGGCGCTTCGTGACCTTCTTCCTCGCGTCGCTCGATCCCGCGACGATGCGCCTGGAGTACGTGAACGCGGGACACCCCGCGCCGATGCTCGTGCGCGCCGCGGGAGGCGTGGAGCGCCTGGAGATGGGCGGCATCATCCTCGGGATCGACGCGGCGGCCAAGTTCGAAGCCGGCTCGGTGACGCTGGCGCCCGGAGATCTGCTGGCGATGTTCACGGACGGGGTGACCGAGGCCCAGGGAGCGGATGAGGAGCTGTTCGGCGACGCGCGCATCGAGTCGGTGCTGCACTTGAATCGCGAACGCACCGCCGAGGAAGTGCTGAACGCCTTGATCGAGGCGGTGAAGCGCTACGAGGGAGTGCGGGGACCGTCGGACGATCTCACGGCGGTGGTGGTGAAGGTGGAGCGCTAGCTCTGGGGCCGGCGCAATGGCTGCGCATCAGGGATGCGTCATTTCGCCGCGACAAAC